>JAAYXN010000015.1 GCA_012515885.1 Rhodococcus sp. (in: high G+C Gram-positive bacteria) | reverse complement strand
GGCCACGTGGCTGGGCGTCCGACGTGAGCGAAGCAGCCAGACAGCAGATTCGGATACGCCAGAAGACGCGGGTGAGGAGGGGCCGTCGTTGCCGCCGCAGGCAGCTCTTCCCGGTGCACCGACAGAAGAGGTGCCGGTCATCGCTGCCCCCGAATCTGCTGATACCGAATCAGATAGCGACTCAGCTGCCGATGTCCTTGACGCTGAAGTTGTCTCAGTGAAGACCGAGCGCGAGAAATCGAGCGGCGACCAAACGGATTCAGATGCGGACGGATCTCGCGAGGTCACTGAGCCGGACGCAGGTGAGCATGGTGGCAGTGAGGACGACGTCGTCATCGCAGAGGTTGTTGATGATGCCAGCACTGAGGACGGTGGCGAAGACACCGCCCGGTAATCGGCGACGAAGACGCTGCCCGGTAATCGGCGACGAAGACGCTGCCCGGTAATCGGCGACGAAGACGCTGGGACTAAACTTTCGCAAGGTAGGGCTGACCGTGCGTCACTCCGCCACCGCTCTGCCTGTTTATTGAGTCCTGCCCGTTTTATTGATTCGCCTTGTTCCGCCAATTTTTTCTTCGCGAGGAGAAGTGCGCTGACCGCCTTCCGTCAGACCGTGTCGCCGTCCACCACGGCGCGTGTCGTCGTACTCGCATCGGGAACGGGCAGCCTGCTGAAGGCGCTTCTTGATGCCGCCGGTGCGACGGACTATCCCGCAGAAGTTGTTGGGCTCGTCGTGGACCGCGACTGCGCGGCGCTCGCGCATGCAGCGGACCACTCCGTTCCACAGACGCAGGTCAACCTGAGCGGTTATTCGGATCGAGCAGAGTGGGACGTCGCGCTCGCTGATGCTGTTGCCGTCTTTGAGCCAGATTTCGTCGTCAGCGCTGGATTCATGAAGATCCTCGGCCCCGAGTTCCTCGGCCGCTTCGCTGGCCGCATCATCAATACCCACCCCGCACTGTTGCCGTCATTTCCCGGTGCACACGCGGTCGCTGACGCCCTCGCCTACGGGGTCACGCTGACCGGATCTACCGTGCACCTGGTTGACGATGGCGTCGACACCGGGCCAATTCTTGCGCAAGAGGCTGTCGCGGTTCTTCCCGACGACGACGAAGCCAGCCTGCATGAGCGCATCAAAACCGTGGAACGCCGACTGCTCGTAGACATCGTGGCAGCGGTTGCGAAGCGTGGAGTGTTAACCGATGGACGAAAGGCCGTGATCCCCAGTGAGTGAACGCAAGCCAGTGCGCCGTGCGCTCGTCAGCGTCTACGACAAGACCGGATTGGTCGAGCTGGCTACAGGCCTGCATCAGGCCGGTGTGGAGTTGGTGTCCACCGGCTCCACCGCGGCTCGTATCGCGGACGCAGGCATTCCGGTGACGCCGGTTGAGGAGCTCACGGGCTTCCCTGAATGCCTGGAGGGTCGCGTTAAGACTCTGCACCCACGGGTTCACGCTGGCGTTCTTGCTGACACTCGCAAGCCCGATCACCTTGCTCAGCTTGAAGAGCTGGGTATCGCCACATTTGAACTCGTCGTCGTCAACCTGTATCCGTTCGCGGCAACGGTTGCTTCGGGTGCGGGCCCAGACGCTGTTGTCGAGCAGATCGACATCGGCGGCCCGTCCATGGTGCGCGCGGCTGCCAAGAATCACCCGTCGGTCGCGGTCGTGGTAGACCCGGCACGCTACGACGATGTGCTTGCCGCGGTGTCCGGCGGCGGATTTACCCTCGCCGAGCGGACAGCGCTGGCAGCCCAGGCTTTCGCACACACCGCAACTTACGACGTTGCTG
Organism: Rhodococcus sp. (in: high G+C Gram-positive bacteria); assembly: GCA_012515885.1. GTDB lineage: Bacteria > Actinomycetota > Actinomycetes > Mycobacteriales > Mycobacteriaceae > Rhodococcus_F. The sequence goes on along the minus strand of JAAYXN010000015.1, from coordinate 2,824 downwards.
TGGCGAGCTGGATGACGTCCACTCTGGTCGAGCCCGACGAGACGTTCCCCTCGTTTACTGGCGCAACCTGGGAGCGTCAGTCCGTTCTGCGGTACGGCGAGAACCCGCACCAGAGTGCAGCCCTCTACGTGAACGCGGACGGTCAGGCCGGGTTGGCGCAGGCTGAGCAGTTGCACGGCAAGGAAATGTCGTACAACAACTACACCGACGGCGACGCTGCATGGCGCGCGGCATTCGACTTCAGCGACCCCGCTGTCGCGATCATCAAGCACGCGAATCCGTGCGGCATCGCGGTGGGCTGCGACATTGCTGACGCCCACCGCAAGGCCCACGCCACTGACCCGGTCAGCGCGTACGGCGGCGTGATCGCAGCCAACCGTGAAGTCACCGTCGAGATGGCCGAGCAGGTCGCCGACATTTTCACCGAGGTCATCATTGCCCCGTCCTACGAGGATGGCGCGCTGGGCGTCTTGGCGCGGAAGAAGAACCTGCGAGTACTCCTTGCGCAGGCTCCGTCCGCCACGTCGATCGAGCTCAAGCAGATTTCTGGCGGTGTGCTGCTGCAGCAGCGTGACGTCCTCGACGCTGACGGTGACACCCCAGCGAATTGGACCTTGGCGGTCGGTGAGCCGGTTGACGCGAACACCCTTGCTGACCTGGAATTCGCTTGGCGAGCGTGCCGATCAGTGAAATCAAACGCAATCCTCCTCGCGAAAGACGGCGCCGCGGTCGGTGTCGGAATGGGGCAGGTCAACCGCGTTGACTCCGCGCATCTCGCAGTGACCCGAGCTGGTGATCGTGTTGCCGGTTCTGTCGCCGCGTCTGACGCGTTCTTCCCGTTCCCTGATGGTCTCCAGGTTCTCGCTGACGCGGGCGTCACCGCAGTTGTATCGCCAGGCGGATCGGTTCGTGACAACGAAGTAATTGCCGCCGCGAAAGAGGCCGGCGTGACGATGTACTTCACCGGGGCGCGCCACTTCGCGCACTAGGGCACCCCTCCCGTCGACACCTAGACACCGCACACGGCGCGTCACGCGCCGTGTGCGGTGTCGGTTGAGGATGAGCCGAATGGGCGGTTCGTCGACATTTTGTGCGTGGTAGCGGTTTTTGGCAGGCACAATTCCGCACGCGACTCGAGTAGCCAACCTGATGTGGCATGGTGAAAAAGCGGAAGCTCAAAATGTCTTGAAATGACTGTTACTAGTGGTACTTTCGTTCCATATTCGTAACGGTACTGCAACCTGCAGGACGGTAATGTGGCTGAAACGTCGTGGGAGATGTCAGCGTTTGAGTTTGTTGCGGCCTGGAACATTCTCGGTGGCACTCGACTGCCCTTCCCGTTGGCATTTCGTGAGTATCGAACGCCCTCGGAGCAAGATCTCCCGGGTGGCGAGGACGCATCACATCAGCTTCAAGGCAGTTATGGAAACGAGTTTTTCACCGCACTTGAGCTACTCGCTAACCCGGCCGTGCGCGTCGCGATCTGTGGTTTTGAAGGCCCCCATTCTGAGGGGATGATCCGTGCCCACGCTGGGATCGGACGGGACCTTTCCTCAGTGGTTGTCCAGGTCAGAGGATCACGCCCCAATTCGGGCGGCAAGGTAGAAGTGTCACTGCACCAGGGCATGGAAGCTATCACTCAGTTGGTCAAAGTAATGCCCGACATGCCAGCAGGCACACGCAATGAAATTGCGATTCCCCGCACCCGCTCGTCTATAGCCGAACGGGCCGGATCAGGTTCTCTGCCTGCTGACATGCCTAAAGAAGCAAAAGCTAAATCAGATGAGGCCGCTCTATTCTTTAGTCAACCGCACAGTAGCTTCGGTGAAATCGCCGTCAATCTAGGCAGTGCAGTTCACTCCCGAAAGCCCACAGACGGCACTATTTTGCAGTGGATCGATTACGTCGACGACGGCCGCTATCTGATTAGGCACACCGAGCACATTGTGGCGCGGCCAGTATCTCCGCCGCAGGTAGTAGCTGAAATTGAGGCTCTTGTCGATCAGGTACTCAAGCCTCAGCCCAGCTGACTGAGCCAATGACTAGGCAGCTTGGGCTGTGGGTCGGCCGCCGGTGATCTCGCGCCGCATTCCAGCGATGACCACTCGGGCAGCGCCGCGACGACGAAGCTCAATGATCAGGGCGTCAAGAATCGCCAGCTGATCGGCGTCGCAGTGCGAGATGTCGAGTGTGATCGCGTACCCGTCGAGATCCTCAGGCAGATCGCGATACGTGGGCGAGGTGGTGAGTTGGTGTAGTCGAAGCTTCATTGGGTTCTCCCGAAGGTGAAAGGTAAAAGAAAAGGCACCGCGGGGATATCCCCGGGGTGCCCGAAAACTTGATGGAGTATCAGTGTTTTCGGGGTTCGCTAAGCGAAGGATGATGGGCGTCAGCGATGGAGCTGATGCACTGCGTTTTCAGCTGCCACTGCGCTGTGGACTGCATGTAAGCAGATTTTGACGCGCAGGCGAATGCGAGCGAGCTCACGTGCTGTCCTTTCTGGTATGGCTGAGTTGGTTGGTTAGTGACCGTACCTGACCGATGTTGACCACGCACCTGCTATTTACAGATTTGTGACACAGTTCCCCAGAAGTTCACGCACAGGTGCCGGTGCACTCCGGTGCTATCGCAATGACTGGAGCCAGCTGAGGAACGGTTCGGAAAATTCCGTGGACCAGGGAAGATTAGCGACGTAGTCGTGACCTGTAGACGTGGTGCCGCCGAGGGTTTTCAGGACATGACTGGTATCAGTCATACGTACGGATGTCAGCTGGGTGTGGGCCAGCGCAGCGTCCAATTCGGCGACGTCAGAGACCGAAACCTG
>JAAYXN010000217.1 GCA_012515885.1 Rhodococcus sp. (in: high G+C Gram-positive bacteria) | reverse complement strand
CATGATCGCGGAAGTAACCCGGTTGTGCGGGCCGCAGGAAGCGCAGCGCTACCTGCGCTTACGTGAGTGGCTGCGCGATATTTTCGAGGCCGAGTTTGATCTCTTCATGGCCTCGAATTTCGATTCGCCGCTCGATCTCGTCTCCACTCGCGAGGCGCGAGCTGACCTGTGGAAAGTGATCAGGCTCGGCGGTTTCGGGCGTCTTGGCCGTCGCATCGACAGCCTCATTCACGACCCGCGGTTGCGTCGAATCTTCACATTCCAAGCCCTTTATGCGGGCGTACCACCGAACAGCGCGCTCGGCGTGTACGGCGCGATCGCGCACATGGACACCACTCTGGGCGTCTACTTCCCACGTGGCGGTATGCGCACTGTTGCCCTGTCCATGGCTGACGCGCTCACGGCGGCGGGCGGTGAACTCCATCTGGGACGGCGGGTTGTCTCCATCGATTCGGCGGGGCGGCGAACGACCGCGGTACAGCTCGATGATGGGACGACGATTGACTGCGACGTTCTGGTCCTCACACCGGATATTTCGACCGTCGAACAACTCGTCCCGACAGCACGCCGCCGGATACCGGCGCGCCGTTCACCGTCGGCGGTGGTTCTGCATGGAACTGTGCCCGCTTCCGTCACGGCGGGCTGGCCAGCTCGCCGCCATCACACGATCGATTTCGGCGAAGCATGGGAGCAGACGTTCAGGGAAATCACGTCGCGGCGACGCGGGTCACTGATGAGCGATCCGTCCCTATTGATTACTCGGCCCGCCGTCTCCGACCCCGAGCTTCACGTCGGCCGTGAATCACTATCCGAGCCAGTATCCATTCTCGCGCCGTGCCCCAACCTCGATAGCGCACCGCTCGACTGGTCAGCCCTGAGCGACGCCTATGCCGCTGAGATCCTTGTCACTCTCGAGCATCGCGGATACACCGGAATTTCGAGTGCATTTGAGTTGGGACACATGGACACGCCGCAGACATGGTTGGCACAGGGAATGGCCGCGGGAAGCCCTTTCGCAGACGCCCACGTATTCCGGCAAACCGGACCTTTCCGCCGCTCCAACATTATTCGGCAGTACGACAACGTAGTACTTGCCGGATCAAGTACGGTGCCGGGAGTGGGCGTACCCAGCGTCCTACTTTCCGGGAGACTCGCCGCGCAGCGCATCATCTCAAGGTAAAAATTTCGCTCTGACCGGCCGACGAACCCGAACGCGTGACGAAGCGCCCCCGCCGACCCACTAAGCTGTTCGAGGCCACCGCACGCAGTGGTCACCACCACCCACACCACAGCATCCACCGACCACGAACCGATCACTGACTCCGAAGACGGTCTCCGACCTCGGGGGGAGGAATCTTCACTCATGGCGCCCTCGACCGGTGAGGACACCGCGAACAGCCGCGAACAGGCCATGCGCAGCGGGAGCAACACAGACCTGCGCAGCACTGCACGCTCGCTTGGGGACTTCCTACGCAGCCCCGAAGGCCACGCCACTCTCCTTGGCGTCCTTGGTGCCGCGATGATCATGTTCGGCGGCTTCGGTGCGGGCAGTGTTCGCCGCCAGGATCCGCTCCTCGAATCCATGTACCTGTCATGGCTTCGATTCGGGCACGGCCAAATCCTGTCGACGGTGATCGTCTGGGTCGGCGTGGTCGCCATGATCACGGCGTGGGTGCGCCTCGGCCGCGCGACCCTCAAAGGCAACGTCAGTCTGCGTAACCTCAGCTGGATCGTTCCGGCCTGGACGGCGCCGCTACTGCTGTCTGTTCCCATGTTCAGCCGCGACGCATACTCGTACCTTGCGCAGGGAGCGCTCTTGCGGGACGGGTTCGATCCGTATGAAGTGGGACCGGTCGTCAATCCCGGCATCCTGCTCGACAACGTCAGCAATGTCTGGACTACCACCACGGCTCCCTACTGACCGCTGTTCCTGCTGCTAGGTCAGGGGATCACCACCATCACCGGCGACGATGTCGTCGCGGGCACCATGCTGCTGCGGTTGACGATGCTGCCCGGCCTCGCACTAACCATGTGGGCGGTTCCGCGTTTGGCCCGTCATCTCGGCGGCAATCCTGCGATTGCCCTATGGCTGGCAGTCCTCAACCCGCTCGTGTTGATCCACCTCATCGGTGGCGTGCACAACGAGGTCCTCATGGTGGGGTTGATGTCTGCCGGCGTCGTCCTCGCTCTTGATCGCAAGCACCTCTCCGGTATCGCCCTTGTATCCCTCGCTGTCGCGATCAAAGCGACCGCGGGCGCTGCACTGCCGTTCATCGTCTGGATCTGGATGATCCATGCCCGCAAAGACGCGGAGGCGCAGGGACGCACACCTACCAATCCGATCGTGCTTTTCGCTAAAACCGCGAGTGCTGGTTTCGCGGTCTTCGTGGCGATTTTTTCGGCGGTATCGTTTGTTGCGGGCGTCGGTTTGGGGTGGATGACGGCGCTGTCCGGCTCAGCGAAGATCGTGAACTGGCTGTCGCTGCCGACAATCCTCGCGCACTTCGTGACGGTTGGTACGTCCTGGTTCGCTGATCTTCGACTCGGCGCTGTCCTCGACGTAACCCGCACGATCTGCGCGGTCGCCCTCATCGCCATCGTCGTCACGGCGTGGTGGAAGTTCCGTAAAACCGAACGTGATGCGGTCCTGGGAATCCTGGTTGTTCTCGTTGCGATTGTGGTTCTCTCCCCCGCCGCGTTGCCCTGGTACTACTCGTGGCCCATCGCGATCGCTGCCGGTTTCGCACTGTCGACCCGGACGCTCATGATTTTGGTGGGGCTCTCGACGTGGCTCATGCTTGTGTTCCAGCCGGACGGTTCTATCGGCCTCTACACGTTCCCGCACGTTGCCGCCGCGACGTTTGCCGCGGTCGTCGCCGCACTGTCGCTGCGCACGGTGGATCCGCTGCGGCTGCGTTCGACTCGTGAACCTGAGCAGGATTGCCCACAACTGGCCTTCGATTACGTTCACGGCAACGACGAAGATGCCGAGAATCCACAGCCGACTCACACGGCTCCGTCGACTCCGGCGCCTTCCGGCACAGCGTGAGCGGCGAGCACTCTGCCGCCACCGGTGAGGGTCTCAAGGTTTCGTACCGGGAATGCCGCTCCATCACTGCGCAGCATGGGCGTAGCTACTACCTCGCCTCACTGCTGCTGCCGCTCCAGCGTCGCCGCGCCATCTACGCGCTGTATGCGTTTGCACGCAGTGTCGATGATGTTGTCGATCTGTCCCCGGGCAGCGAGCTGCCCTCCGAAGCTGCCGACGGTCAGGCTCTCAATGCTGCCAGGCTCGGCTACCTCGATCATGTCGATGACGCGCTGCGCCGCGGCTACATCGCGCCTGAACCAGAGACACCCAGCGTCCCGTCTGGATCGGCTCTCACGCAGGTGCTTCCTGCGTTCTTCGATACGGTGACGCGCTTTGAGATTCCGCAGGACTACTTCTCATCGTTTTTGCAGTCGATGCGCATGGATGTGCCCGGCGCGCCCGACTATCGCGCCGTCTATGCCAACTTTGATGAGCTTGCGCAATACATGTATGGGTCCGCAGCCGTGATCGGCCTTCAGTTGCTGCCCATCCTCGGGACTGTCTGTCCCAAAGAAGACGCGGCCCCCTATGCGAAAGCTCTCGGTGAGGCGTTTCAACTCACCAATTTTCTCCGCGATGTGGGGGAAGATCTCGATCGCGGTCGCCTCTACCTACCGATGGACGCCCTTGAGGCCTTTGGTGTCGATACCACGCTGCTCCAGCACTGTCGACGCACCGAGTCGGTCGATCCGCGGGTGCGGCGAGCCCTTGCGCATTTCATTGCCCTGGCGCGGGACATTTATCGGCAAGCAGAACCGGGGATCGCGTTACTCGACCCCCGTGTACGCCCCGGAATCGGGGCGGCGTTCAGGCTCTACAGCGGGATACTTGACGAGATCGAACGCTCTGGATACCGCGCACTTAGCCACCGTGCGGTGGTGCCGCACTGGCGACGACTGGCCGCACTAGCACCGCGCACTCGGGCACGTTAACAAGACGGCGCGTTAGAAACCCATCGCCTGAGCGCGGCGAATAACTTCCCGTGCACCGTCACCATGCAAAGCGTCGACGGGACGCCCAGGTAGCGAATCATCCTCGCGGAACATCCACGTCAGGATTTCCTCATCGCTGAACCCGCCGTCGCCCAGGACAGACAACAGTCCCGGAATCCACCGCAACGCCTGCCCGTCTTCATCGAAAAACAGCTCGGGCACACCCAGAACACCGTCACGTTTAATCGCAACCAGTTGGCGGTCACGCAGCATCTGCTGAACGCGGGTGACAGTGACCCCAAGGTTCTTAGCTACATCCGCCATCTGCAACACCGACACATCGGCAGCCAGAACATCATCGGAATAGGGAATGGTACTCACCTGTACAACGGTAGCCGCTTGAGTGTCATAGTCGCTAACCCGTCGGTGTCGCTGGCTACCATGTGGGCAGGTTCAAGACAGTGCACTCACTCATGCAGTACTCACCAAGAACATAAGGACGGGATGTGATCGGCGAACTGCTCGACCGCCGTTACCGGGTGGATTCGATCATTGCCCGCGGAGGCATGTCGGCGGTGTATCGGGGCATCGATACCCGCTTGGATCGGCCTGTAGCTATCAAGGTGATGGACGCCCAGTACGCTGCCGATCCCGCGTTCGTCGCGCGTTTCGAGTTCGAAGCGCGATCAGTTGCCAAACTCAAGCACCCCTCGCTGGTTGCCGTCTACGACCAGGGCCATGACAACGAGCACGCCTTCCTTGTCATGGAGCTTGTGGAGGGCGGCACTCTGCGTGAGCTGCTCCGCGAACGTGGCCCCATGCCGCCGCACGCCGTCAACGCGGTGGTGGCTCCGGTTCTCGATGCCCTCGCCGTCGCACATCGTGCTGGACTCGTCCATCGCGACGTCAAACCCGAAAATATCCTGATCTCGGATTCGGGTGAGGTGAAGATCGCGGACTTTGGACTTGTCCGGGCCGCCGCTGCCGCAAACACCACGTCCAACAGTGTCATCCTTGGAACGGCCGCGTATCTCTCGCCGGAGCAGGTCACTGCT
>JAAYXN010000216.1 GCA_012515885.1 Rhodococcus sp. (in: high G+C Gram-positive bacteria) | reverse complement strand
ATTCATGGTGGTCGGGAAAACCTTGAGGCCGTGGCATTTCTGCAAGAAATGAACGCTACCGTCCACAAACATCACCGCGGGATCGTGACAATCGCCGAGGAATCGACCGCGTGGCCTGGGGTCACGCGGTCGACGACGGTGGGCGGGCTGGGGTTCACGATGAAATGGAACATGGGGTGGATGCACGACACCCTCGGCTATCTCGCGCACGATCCCATTCACCGCAGCTTCCACCATCAAGAAATCACGTTCTCACTGATGTATGCGTGGAGCGAAAATTACCTCCTCCCCATCAGCCACGACGAAGTTGTGCACGGCAAAGGCACCCTGTGGACCCGAATGCCCGGTGACGCGGCGGCCAAGGCTAGCGGCGTGCGCGCCATGCTCGCCTACATGTGGTCGCATCCCGGCAAACAGCTGCTGTTCATGGGCCAGGAGTACGGCCAAACTTCGGAATGGTCCGAAGAGCATGGGCTCGATTGGAGCGAGCTTGTCGCCGCCGAGGACCCGGGCGGGCTGCACCGCGGGATCCGTCAGCTCGTTTCCGACCTCAACGCCACCTATCGAGCGCACCCGGCACTGTGGACCCTAGACACCTCGCCGGGCGGGTACTCGTGGATCGACGCAAACGACACCGCAAACAACGTGCTCAGCTTCCTGCGTTACGGCACCGACGGCTCCATAGTGGCGTGCCTGTTCAACTTCTCCGGTACCGAACACACCCACTACCGGGTGGGGTTGCCAGAACCTGGGCGATGGCGTGAGATCCTCAATACTGATGCTGCCGAGTACGGCGGCTCCGGTGTGGGGAACCTTGGTGCGGTGATGGCAGCGTCCGAGCCCTGGCATGGACGTCCGGCGTCAGCGCAGGTCGAATTGCCAGCGGGCGGTGCGATCTGGATGAGTCTGGAGCGGTAAACGATGGCACGTCGATGGTGGGCAGCGAGCTGCGCAGGTATAGCTACAGCAGTAGCGCTCACTGTTGCTGGCTGTGCCAGCGAAATCTCGGGCACAGCCACCTCGATCTATGACGACCCGTTCCGGGTCGCTGGCCTTCCCGCAACGTCCGGACCAAGCGGTATTCGTCCCGGAGTCCCGGACGCGGTGCGGGAGGTCAAAGGCGGCGATGGCGGTCCCATCGACACAGCAGCAGTCAACGCCATCAATGACATCGAGAAGTACTGGCATCAGTGGTACCCGGAACTCTTTGACGAAAAGTTCGAGCCGGTCACCGCGCTCCTGTCGTGGGATCCGTTCGAAGAAGACGGCGTCGAGTTCTGTGGTGTCAGCAGTGAGAAGCTCGTCAACGCCGGGTACTGCCTTGACGACCACTCCATTGGTTGGGACCGCGCCGTCCTCATGCCGCAGGTTTCGGAAACGTTCGGGATTGTCGCGATGGTGTTCGTCCTCGCCCACGAATACGGCCACGCCATCCAGACGACGTCACGGACTGCGGGCGTGCGCGATCACTTTGTCCGCGAACAACAGGCCGACTGCTACGCGGGCGCGTTTATGCGCCACATCGCGGAAGGCAACGCGGCGCACTTCCAGCTCAACACGTCCGAGGGGCTCCACAAGGTTCTCGCCTCAGCTGTGGCGATTGGCGATACCGACCCGAACAACCCCGACAATGTCCACGGCTCAGCGTTTGAACGCGTCACGGCAACTCAAATCGGTTTCACTGAAGGCCCCGCGACGTGTGTACGCATTGATGCTGAGGAAATCGCGTCTCGCCGCGCGGACCTGCCGCACCGGTTCGATGATCCCGATGACGACGGCGAATTGCCGATCACGGAGCAGTCGATCCGCGCCTTCGTCGCGTCCATCGAGCAGGTGCTGGGTTTGGAAAACCCTCCCACACTGGTTCTTGATGGCGCGGACCTTGGATGCAGCGACGCCCGTGCCACCGATCCGGTGTCTTACTGCCCTTCCACTAACACCATCGGCGTTAACGTCCCGGAACTAGCGCGGCGCGGAACCCCCGAGGAGCCGACGCGGCGAGAGTTGTTTGCCGCCAACGTCACTGGCGACTACAACGGCTACGTACTGCTCGTCTCGCGCTACACGCTCGCGTTGCAACAGCAGCGTGGCGATGACCTCCACTCGCCGCAAACGGCGATGCGCGCAGCCTGCCTGTCCGGTGTCGTCACCCGGGCACTCAGCCCCGAACATCCAGAGCGGTTACCCGCCGGGTCGGTGTGGCTCTCACCCGGAGACCTCGATGAAGCCGTGTCCGGTCTGCTCAGCGATGGCCTCGCCGCCAGCGATGTCAACGGTAAAACCGTGCCCAGCGGGTTCTCTCGCGTGGACGCCTTCCGTACCGGTGTGCTCAGCGGCGACGACGTCTGCGAAACGCGTTACCGCTAGCCACCAGTCAGGAACTGGCCGCTAGCGGTAACGGGTCTTTGGTCAGGCGGAGCTATTTAGCGCAGCGCCGGGATTAGTACAGCGCCGGGGTTAGTACAGCGCTGAGGCGAGCTTGCGGCGCGCTGCGACCACAGTGGGCTCGGCGGCGTCGAACAGCTCGAACAGCTGCAGCAACCGGGTCCGCACGCGGTCACGGTCCTCTCCTGCGGTGCGCGAAACCAAACCGATCAAACGGTTGAACGCCGCTTCGGGTGTGTGCGATGCCAGTTCGACGTCGGCGGCAACGAACTGCAGATCGATGTTGCTCAGGTCGGCATCTGCTTGGGCGACGGCTTCCGCGTCGGCGTCCTGGGTGCGGGCAAGGAATTTGACCTGTCGCAGTGCAGCAGCGGCGTCCTTGTTGTCAGGTTCGGCATCGAGGATTTGCTGGTATGCCAGTTCAGCTGCCGAAAAGTCGCCCTCACCCAATGCTGTCTCAGCTGCGGTGAAACGTGGATCTTCAGGCTCTTCGGGCTCTTCACCCGCACCGACCGGAGGTCCGCTGAGCTTTCCCGCGGTCGCCTGCTCCACCGCGGAAATCCACTGGCGCAACTGTGCCTCTGGCTGCGCACCCTGGAAGTCCGCGAGAGGCTGACCAGCAGCGATCGCCACGACAGTGGGCACTGACTGAACACCGAATGCCTGAGCAATGCGCGGGTTGGCATCGACATCGACCTTCGCGAGCACCCATCGGCCCTCAGCTTCGAGTGCCAGCTTTTCCAGCGCGGGCGAAAGCTGCTTGCACGGTTCGCACCACGTCGCCCACAGGTCGACGATGACCGGTACCTGGGTGGAGCGTCGAAGCACCTCGTCCTCGAAAGTCGCTTCGGTGACATCGACGATGGGTGCTAATCCGCCGCCACTGCTGTCAGAAGTAGCGGGCGGAGGCGGTGGGGCGGTAGCCCGCTCCTTGAGCCCGGAAAGATCAACAGCACCGCTCATTGCGGCAGCAACGGCAGTAGAACGCGCAGACGGTCGTGCACCTGGTCGAGTCACGTATCTCAGTTTGTCATGCCGCCCGTCGTCTCACGGGTCGAAGGTCACCTTTAGTCGGTTCAAGTGAAAGAACCCCCTTCGCCGTGACGGCGAAGGGGGTTCTTTGACGGTGAGGACCGCGCGGGGGCGATTACGCGTGTGTGGTCTGGGTGTCTGTTTCTGGGTCGTTCGTCACGCTCTTGTCACCTGCGGTGGAAGCGCTCTTGTCACCCGGCGTGGGGTAGCCCGCTTCGCGGGAAAGCTCGGCGAGGTGTCCGTTCTTGACGGCCCAGCGCTCGAAGACGATGGTGCCGAACGGCGGAACACTCGATACCAGCGCCCAGAAGGTGACCTTGAAGTTCCAGCCGAGCGCGCCGGCCGTGATCAGGGTGATCAGGACGAAGGGAACGAATCCGGCAACACCATGAAGCATACCTGGGTACCGGACAGCTTCTTCGAAGCCGAGGACCCACTTGAAGAACATGGCGACCAGAAGGACCGCCCACGTGACCGCCTCCCAGATAGCGATCAAGCGGAAGCGCTTCGCGGGTGTGGATACGTCCAGGTATTTCGACATGGCGTCCATTGTGCCCGAATTCCTACGACAGGCTGTAGTGGGATGAGCCACAATGGCCCACCCCACTACGCATCCCCGCCCCTAGCTGCGCCAGCACAGCGCAATCGAACTATTTAGGACGCGGGAACACGGACAATCAGAGCGTCACCCTGTCCGCCGCCGCCGCACAACGCTGCCGCGCCCACTCCGCCGCCTCGGCGCGCAAGTTCGAGCGCCAGGTGCAGCACAACGCGAGCACCGGACATACCGAGCGGGTGGCCCATCGCGATGGCACCGCCGTTGACGTTCACCTTCTCCGGGTCAATGCCGAGTTCACGCGCAGATGCGATACCGACCGCTGCGAACGCTTCGTTGATCTCGACGAGGTCCAGGTCCTTCGGATCGATGCCTTCACGTTCGCAGGCCTTGGCGATCGCGGCGGCAGGCTGAAGCTGCAGCGTCGAGTCTGGTCCAGCAACAACACCGTGCTTGCCGATCTCTGCGATCCAGCTCAACCCCAGTGCCTGCGCCTTCTCCTTGCTCATCACCACGACGGCGGCGGCGCCGTCGGAAATCTGGGACGCGCTGCCCGCGGTAACCGTTCCGTCCTTGCTAAATGCCGGACGCAGCTTTGCCAGGCTCTCAGCGGTCGTGTCGGCGCGGATGCCCTCGTCCTCCGCGAAGACAATCGGATCGCCCTTGCGCTGCGGGATCTCCACCGGAACTACCTCGTCGGCGAACACGCCGTCCTTCCACGCCCGCGCAGCCTTCTGATGCGACTGCGCAGCAAACGAATCCTGCTCTTCCCTGGAGAGGGGTGCGGCGTCGGAGCTGTTGCGCTTCTCGGTGAGCAGGCCCATTGCCTGGTCGGTGAAGACATCACGCAAACCGTCGAACGCCATGTGGTCTGTGAGCGTCACGTCGCCGTACTTGAAGCCCTCACGGCTCTTGGCCAGCAGGTGCGGGGCACGCGACATCGATTCCTGACCGCCTGCCACAACAATGTCGAACTCGCCCGCCCGGATCAGCTGATCAGCCATCGCGATCGCGCTAATACCGGACAGACATACCTTGTTGATGGTCAACGCGGGAACATTCATGGGGATACCTGCGGCAACAGCAGCTTGACGGGCTGGGATCTGCCCAGCTCCCGCGGTCAGAACCTGCCCCATGATGACGTAATCGACCTGCTCGGGAGCGACGCCTGCCTTATCCAAGGCCCCTTTGATGGCAATACCACCAAGATCAGAACCGGACAGATCCTTGAGAGATCCGAGGAGTCGCCCCATCGGGGTGCGGGCTCCGGCGACGATGACAGAACTGGTCACAGCTTCCTCCAGATAGCAACTGAGAGTTTGGGTCTTAGGGCAGCTCAAACATCGACGCGAACGCGCAGCGATGGGGAGCCCACTAGAGGTAACGCTACCTGCGCACCACCGTTGCCGCCGCAGCGCCCAACCTCGGTTCCTCCTCAGCAAACCCACTCAGTGAGATTCACAAAAATTAGTGGGGCATCCGGGAAAGACAACTCCCCCTGCTCGGAGGTAGATTGACAGCCATGGTGAACGAGCTGGGCCGGATCCCCACATCCCTTCCTTTCGCTGTCGTGCGCAAGGGCTACGAGCGTAGCGAGGTGCACAACTACTTCGAGCGGTTCGATGCCGAGTTGCGCGTCACCGCTGAGGACCGGGACGCGGCGGCTGCACAAGCCCGTGACCTGGCTCAACAGCTTGAGGAAGCACGCAGTGAGATCGACGACCTCAAGAAGGACGTCGATCGGCTATCGGTTCCACCGACCACCGCAGAAGGTATGAGCGACCGTATTTCACGGATGCTGCGCCTCGCTTCGGACGAAGCATCTGAGGTTCGCGCTGAAGCGGAGGCGGCTGCCGCCGAGATGATTTCTGTGGCTGAGCAGGAAGCTGCACAGCTTCGCGGCCAGTACGAGTCGCTCGTCGCGGAGCTTGAAGACAAGCGCAGCGCGTTGGAAGTGGCTCACGATCAGACTCTTGCGGAAGCACGCACTGAAGCTGCACGCATCGTTGAGGCAGCCCAGGCTGAGCGCGATCGTCTCGCCGCCGAGGCCGACGTCAAGCGCGGCCAGATCCAAGAAGACTTCGACCTCGCAATGTCCGAGCGCCGCCAGAAGGTGCTCGCAGCTGTCGAGGAACTTGAGTCTTCCAGCAAGGCTGAGGCACGCCGTCGGCTTGAGGACGCAACGCACGAGGCCACTCGTCGCCTGCGCGCCGCGACCGAGCAGTCCGAACGCAAGATCGCGCATGCCCGCGAGCTCGCCGAGGAACTCCGCGTCCTTCGCGGCCGTATCCTCGCGCAGCTGCTCGGTATTCGCGGCCAGCTCGACTCCGTGCCCGCGATGCTTGCCTCCGTCAACCGGGAAAGCGAACTGCTCGACGCGCCGCTTGAGCCTGCCGACGACAAGGATGCGGACGAAGCCAGCGACGAGGCTGCGGATACCAAGGCCGAAGCTAAGGACGCTGCCGCCAAAGATGACGCGGACAAGTCGGCGGATGCTGACGTAGAAGACGCTGACAAGGCCGAAGCCGCTGACGAATCCACTGACGACGCAGAAGAGGCCCCCGCTGCTGCTGCAGCGAAAACGTCACAGTCTGCTGCCGCCAAGACAACACCGGTTTCTCGAACCAACGGCAAGACCCCCGCAAAGGCCAGCTAGTCCCGATGTTCCTTGCGCCTGGTTAATCTGGGCGCAAGGAACGAGCAGGAACCGCGCCTGAGGTTCGCAATAGCTAGATATACGCAGTAGCTAGGACCAGCGGCGCGTGACGCCGCGGGTACCGCGCCCCGACCAGCACCCCGTGTGCCAGTGACGGCGATCGGCAGAGTCACCGTATTCGTGTGGCCAGGCCACTAGGTGCGCGACACCCGGCCGAATTTCGTGGTCACACCCGGGGCATCGATAGGTTTTTACTGCCCGCACGCCGGGCACGGTGCGCACCGAATACATCTGACCGTCGGGGCCTTCTTCACGGCGCAGCAGTGCATCGCCGAAGGGAACAGCGGGCGAGCCTGCGTCGTCATACCGCGAAGCGGATGCACTCCCCCGAGGTCGCTTAGGTGAATTTCGACGCGGCATGCGTGCAAGCCTAGTGATCTGCTACTCGGACGCGACCGCAGCGTCGGCGGCCGCTTCCGGCCCCTGCTCAAGCAGTATCTGAAAGCCCGCTTCATCGAGGACGGGCACTCCGAGTGCTAGCGCCTTGTCGTGTTTGGAGCCGGGTGATTCGCCGACCACGACGAACGCCGTCTTCTTGGAGACAGAGGACGCCGCTTTGCCGCCGCGCACAAGAATCGACTCTTTGGCGCCGTCGCGGGTAAAGCCCTGCAGGGTTCCGGTGACGACGATCGAGAGTCCTTCTAAATTGCGCGGGATGGAGTCGTCTCGTTCGTCTTCCATGCGCACGCCCGCGGCAGCCCACTTGTCGACGATGGCGCGGTGCCAGTCGACGTCGAACCATTCAGCTACGGCAGCGGCGATGGTGGCGCCGACACCGTCGACTGCCGCGAGTTCATCGACCGTTGCGCTGCGAATGCGCTCTAGTGAACCGAATTCGCTTGCCAGTGCCCGCGCCGCTGTCGGTCCGACGTGGCGGATGGAGAGCGCCACCAGTACCCGCCACAGTGGTTTGTCTTTGGCTGCTTCAAGATTGGTGAGTAGCTTGGCGCCGTTCGCGGACAGCTCGCCCTTGTCGGTGGTGAACAGTGATGTGGTGAGCAGGTCATCTGCGGTGAGCGAGAAAACATCGCCTTCGTCGGTGATCGCACCCGATTCGAGCAGGCTCGTCGCCGACTCGTATCCGAGGACCTCAATGTCGAAGGCGCCGCGGCCCGCCATGTGAAAGACGCGTTCACGCAACTGTGCGGGACAAAATTGCTGGTTGGGGCAACGAATATCGGCGTCACCGTCTTTAGCGGGGGCGAGTAGTGTGCCGCATTCTGGGCAGTGCGTGGGCATCACGAACGCGGTTTCCTCGCCGGTGCGCACATCCACGACGGGTCCGAGAACTTCGGGAATGACGTCGCCCGCTTTGCGGATCACCACGATGTCGCCGATGAGGACACCTTTGCGGACCACCTCGGACGCGTTGTGCAGGGTGGCCCTGGACACGGTGGAACCGGCGACGGTGACCGGCTCCATGAACGCGAATGGGGTGACTCGGCCGGTGCGGCCCACCCCCACCCTGATGTCGAGGAGCTTGGTGGTGGCTTCCTCCGGCGGGTACTTGTAGGCGATCGCCCAGCGGGGTGCGCGTGAAGTGGAGCCCAGGCGTCGGTGCAGCGACATCTCATCGACTTTGACCACGAGACCATCGATTTCGTGTTCGACGTCGTGGCGGTGCTCACCCCAGTATGTGACGCGTTCGACGACGGCGTCGGCGCCCTGAACCCGCACCGTGTGGGTGGAGACAGGCAGGCCCCAGGCTGCGAGCGCGTTGTAGGCCTCGTATTGCGAAGAGGGTTCAAATCCTTCGATTTTGCCGAGACCGTGGCAGATCATGCCGAGGCGTCGACGCGCCGTCACGGCCGGATTTTTTTGGCGGAGTGAACCGGCGGCTGAGTTACGCGGGTTCGCGAAGGGCGGTTTTCCTTCTTCGACGAGCGAGGCGTTGAGTGCCGCGAAATCTTCGAGACGGAAGAACACTTCGCCGCGTACTTCGAGGACGGCGGGCACGGGAAACTCGTCGGTGCCGGTGAGTGTTTGCGGAATGTCGTTGATGGTGAGCGCGTTGAGCGTGACGTCTTCGCCGACTTCCCCGGTGCCGCGGGTAGCGGCACTGACGAGGGTGCCGTCGCGATAGACGAGGTCGAGTGCGACGCCGTCAATCTTCACCTCACAGAGGTAGTGCAGGTTGGCACCAGCTTCCTGCTCGACGCGGCTGACCCAGGCACGTAGCTCTGTTTCGTCGAAAACGTTGTCGAGACTAAGCATGCGTTCGAGGTGTTCCACCGAGGCGAAGTCGGTGGCGAAGCCGCCGCCTACGAGTTGGGTGGGTGAATCGGCGACCCGCAGGTCCGGGTATTGCTCTTCGAGACCGTTGAGTTCGCCGAGCAGCAGGTCAAATGCGCCGTCGGAGATTGTGGGTGCGTCGCGTACGTAGTAGCGGAACTGGTGCTGGCGTACTTCGTCGGCCAGTTCGTTCCACCGCGTCCGCACTTCTGTCGGCGCTGGTGCAGGTGCACTGCCGACAGCGCCGTCTGGGATTGCGCTGTCTTGGCTGCCGTCACGATCAGTCTCACTCACGTCGCCAAGATTATCGGTTCCCACCGACATATCTCTCTAGTGCGCGACATCGGCGACGTTGGTGCCCTTCGGGGTCAGGAAGAACACGGCTGCCGCAACGGCCAGCATGATTCCGCCGCCGACCGTGCCCGCGAACTGCAGCGAATCGGTAAACGACACACCGGCTTGGGCCGCTAGTTCTTCCGAGCCCAACTCGTTCGCGATCACCATCGCCGCACCCAAGGACTCTTCGGCCTGTCCCGCCAGTTCAGGAGATACTGCACGCAGCTGCTCGAACTGCTCATTGGAGGTCAGGGCCGAGCGGTAGACGAGAGCGGAAATGCTGCCGAGAATGGTGACCCCCAGCGTGCCACCGAACTCGTACGACGTTTCCTCCATGGCGCCTGCGTTACCCGCCTTTTCGGTGGGTGCCCCGCCCATGATCATCGCCGACGCGATCGCGAGCGCACCCATACCGGCACCAACAAGGGACAGTGCAATGGTCATGTTCGTCATGCTCAAGCTGTCCCCAGCCAGCGCGATGTACACCAAACCCAATCCTGCGAACGCGAGTCCGCCCGCAAGCACGGCCCGCGAACCAATCAGGCGACTGAGCGGCGGTGCCGCCAGTGACGCGATGGCACCGACGATAGCGATCGGCATGAGACGTACGCCTGTCTCGATGGGAGAAGCGCCCTCGACCATTTGCAGCCACTGCGCAACAAGGAGCAGTGCAGCAATCAGTGAGAACGTCGCACCCAGCGCGGCAATGATGCCGGCAGAGAATTGGCGGTTGCGGAACAGTCGCAAATCCAGCAGCGGGTTCTCGCTCCGCAAGCAACGCAGCGTAAAGATCGTCAGCGTCGTGACCGCCACGGCTAGCGCCAGCCAGGCAAGCGGAACATCAAAGCTCGCTTCCTTACCGAACTGCTTGAGCGCCCACACCAAGCTGACCATGCCGACCAGCGACAAAACAGCCGCGACGGCGTCCCACTTGCCGGGGTTGGTGACGCGAGATTCCGGCAGGAGCAGGAATCCGGCGATGATGCCGGCAACCATCAACGGCACGTTCACCAGGAACGCGGCATGCCACGAAAAGTGTTCAAGAAGGAAGCCACCGACGAGTGGGCCGATGACGGCGCCGAGGCCGGATACGGCAGCCCAAATGCTCAGCGCGGTGGCACGTTCCTTCGCGTTGGTGAAGATCACGCGGATCAGAGACAGCGTGGTGGGCATGATCATGGCACCACCCACGCCAAGGAACACTCGGATCGCGATCACGCCTTCAGCGGTTTCTGCGAAGAGAACCAGCATCGATGCGATCGCGAAGATCGCGTAGCCGAGTAGCAGCATCCGCCGTCGTCCCCAGCGATCAGCGATGGCCGCGACGGAGACCAAAAGGCCAGCGAGGACGAGCGAATACGAGTCAATGATCCACAGCTGCTGCTCCGACGTCGGATGCAGATCGCCCGCCATTTCTGGCAGCGCAATGTTGAGGATCGTCATATCCATGGTGATGACGAGCAGGCTCGCGCTCAGTACCGCAAGTGCGGACCAGCGGGCCTTTTTCGACAGTGTGGAAGCGGCTTCTTGAGTGTCAGACACGGCTATCGGCTTTCAGACATGGTGAAGATTGCGTGGAGTGTGTTGGTGACTGAGGTTTCAGTGAGCGGCTCGGCGTGGAGGGCTGCGTGCATCATGGCGCCGTTGAGGAAAGTTTCGGCGATCACTGCACGTTCGCGGCTGATATGGCGGGCCAGGATCTCGACGAGCCGGTCGGTCCATCGCATCGCCAGTGACCGTAGCCGTTCATCGGAAATTGCAGTGGTCGAAATGGCCATTGATGCGCGAACTTGACGTATATCGCACAGGAAACGGTGCATGAGTGCGGCGCAGACTTCAGCGAGGTCAGCGCCCGGTGTCAGCCGGTCCAACTCGTGCTCGATCGCGTCGAGGGCTTCTTCGTTTTCGCGCTCAAGCTCGCGTAGTGCTGCTTCCCGGAGTTCGTCGATGGACGGGAAGTACTTGGTGGCGGTGCCGAGGGCCAGATCAGCGCGTGTCGCGGCAGCGCGGTGCGTCAACGCTGCGCTGCCCCGGGCGACGATGATTGCTGTTGCCGCGTCCAGGAGTTCCTGGCGCCGACGCTCGGGATCGCGTTTGCGCGGAGCATCCACCGGGGAGTTCACACCCACCTCCAGTTAACGAACAAATGTACGCGTACAAATGTACATTAACTTTCGGTGTGGCGACAACGAAAAAGGCGAGAGCTGCAGACCCCCTCTGCAGCTCTCGCCGTTATCCGCCCCCTGAAGCCATTCGTCTCACCCCAAGCCGATTGACTTCAGTGACGTCTGCGAGCACCCACCTCGCGCGGTCCCTTTTTCCGATCTTCTCACCCCGTTTTCCCCGGTGAGAGGATCAACCCAAGCCGCTTGTGCTCGCTTCGTTCACTGGATAAA
Organism: Rhodococcus sp. (in: high G+C Gram-positive bacteria); assembly: GCA_012515885.1. Classification (GTDB taxonomy): domain Bacteria; phylum Actinomycetota; class Actinomycetes; order Mycobacteriales; family Mycobacteriaceae; genus Rhodococcus_F. The sequence goes on along the minus strand of JAAYXN010000216.1, from coordinate 9,587 downwards.
TAGTGACAGCTGGAGCTGGAATCGATATCCGTAGTCCTACTCAAATTTCGCTGAGTAATAGCCGGGCGTCTTACTCGTCCTCGAACGAGCTGCGGACATCGGCCGCTAGCCGGAGGGCTTGACGCGCCCACTTCTCGCTCGTACCCGCGAGGCCGCAGCTTGGGCTGACTGCCACTCGTTCGCGCAGGTAGGAGTGCGGAAAGCCCAGCTGGCTAAATAGATCCTCGACCGGCTTGGCGCAGTCACGCCAGACCAGACGCGGCGAAGCCGTGGTCGGTACGGCACCAACTATGAGCTCCTTGCCCGATTCGACAAGTTCACCGACGCCGTCAAAGTCAGAATCGTCCACCATCGCCACATCGAACGCGATCGCGCGTGCACCGCTACGACGCAGCAGATCCCATGGCACCTTCGAGCCGCAGCAATGCACGATCACGTCTGCCCCCACACCTGCGATTGCGCCATCGAGCACCGCCAGCGCTTCGGGCTCCGGTACAGCCGGCACTGTTTCAAAGCGGCTGCGGCCAGGCAGGGAGCCAGCAAGAACATCAGGCAGCGACGGCTCATCGAACTGCACAATCACTGGGCAGTCGAGGCGTCGCGCGACCTCAGCGGCGTGACGAGACACACCCTCAGTCAACGATTCCGAAAAATCGCGTACCGCTCCCCTGTCAGTGAGAACCCTTCGACCCGTGGACAATTCCGCGTTTGCCGCCAGTGTCCACGGACCAACCGCTTGGACTTTGACTGGACGTCCGCAGCCGCGTAGCCCACCGACTTCCCAGATTTCCTCTAGGACATCGAGGTCATGCGCCAAAAAATCGGAGGCACGCCTCGCCACCGAACCTCGGTGGGAGGCAACCTGATACGCCGTCGTCGACACATCGAGCGGGATATCGACCAACAGCGCCGCCGCCCTGCCAACAAGGTCAGCACCCAGACCGCGGGCTGGCAGTTCCACAAGATGCGGCAGCGACTCCAGCTCGCCGACAACGATATTGGCGGCTTCACGCGGATCGGTGCCCGGCCACGAACCCATGCCGGTGACGACACCGGCCACTGAAAGTGAGGTCACGACAGTCAGGACGCGCTAGCGGTGCCGGAAATGGTGCCACTGCCGATGACGATGTCGCCGCCAGCGTCTGGGGTGTAAATCACCGCGGCCTGGCCTTTTGCCACACCGGTCAGCGGCTCACGCAGCGCGATCGAGATTCCCGTGCCCACCGCTTCGGCAACCGCAGGCACGATGCCGCCATGGGCACGCACCTGGACGATGCATTCAATGGGGCCTATCGGGGCCTGACCGGACGTCCAGATCGCATCGCGGGCCTCGATGGACCACACGTTGAGGTCTTCGGCGGAGCCGACTTTGACCGTGCCGGTTTCTGGCTCAATTTCGGTGACGTAGCGGGGTTTGCCGTCGGGTCCGGGGGCCTGAACACCGAGTCCCTTGCGTTGGCCGACGGTAAAGCCATGCACGCCTTCGTGTTCGGCAAGCACCTCACCACTTTTGGCGTCGACTACGGCGCCGGGTCGCACACCGATCTTGGCGCCCAAAAATGCCCGCGTATCGCCGGACGGGATGAAGCAAATGTCGTGGCTGTCTGGCTTGTTTGCTACCGACAGTCCGCGTTCGGCCGCTTCCTCGCGGATCTGTTCTTTGGGGGTGTCACCGCACGGGAACATTGAATGCTGCAGTTGCAGTTTTGTGAGTACGGCAAGCACGTAAGACTGGTCTTTGTCGTCGTCGACGGCGCGGCGCAGCACCCCCTCGTCGAGGCGCGCATAGTGGCCGGTGGCGACAGCATCGAAACCGAGCGCGATGGCGCGTTCGGCCAGCGCAGAGAACTTGATCTTCTCGTTGCAGCGCAAGCACGGGTTGGGGGTCTCCCCGGCGGCGTAGGCAGCAACGAAGTCGTCGATGACTTCCTCTTTGAAGCGGTCCGCGAAATCCCACACATAGAACGGGATTCCCAGCACGTCAGCGGCGCGGCGGGCATCGTCGGCGTCTTCGCGGGAACAGCAGCCGCGTGAGCCGGTGCGCAGTGTTCCTGGCGCTGTCGAGAGGGCTAGGTGCACGCCGACGACGTCGTGTCCGGCATCGACGGCACGGGCTGCGGCGACCGCCGAGTCCACGCCGCCACTCATTGCTGCCAATACTCGCATTACCTGTTTCCTCCAGCCGCACTTGCCATTCCGGCTGCCTGTGCACGTTCAACTACTTGCGGCAAGGCGTCCATCAACGCCCGCACGTCGTCCTCAGTAGAGGTGTGTCCCAACGAGAATCGCAGTGATCCCCTGGACACTTTGGGGTCGGCTCCCGTCGCGACCAACACGTGGCTCGGTTTCGCGACGCCGGCCGTGCAGGCTGAGCCTGTTGAGCATTCGATACCTGCCGCGTCGAGCAGCATCAGTAGTGAATCGCCTTCGCAGCCCGGGAACGTGAAATGCGCATTCCCGGAAAGTCTGCGGTCACCGATCGGTCCGTTGAGGACGGCGTCGGGCACGAGCCGCTGCACTTCTTCAATCAGCAGGTCCCGCAGTTTTGCGAGGCGCTCTGATTCGCTGTCTAGGTGGGCTGTGACGTCAGCGAGTGCTGCCGCCATCGCCACCACACCGGCGGTGTCGTGTGTTCCTGACCGCAGGTCACGCTCGTGGCCACCGCCGTGAACAAGCGGCACGCACGGCACTTCGCGACCCAACAACAGCGCACCCACCCCGCCTGGGCCACCGAACTTGTGTGCAGCGATGCTCATCGCTGCGAGACCGCTTTCCGCGAAATCAACACGCATGTGCCCGGCTGCCTGGACGGCGTCGCTGTGTATCGGGACACCGAACTCACGCGCCACCTCAGTGAGTTCACGGATCGGCATGATGGTCCCGATCTCGTTATTGGCCCACATGATGGTCACCAGTGCCACGTCGTCGCCGTAGGCTGCGAGTTCTTCGCGCAGCGTCTGCGGGTTGACCATGCCATCAGGCTCGACCGGCAGCCACGTCACCTGCGCGCCTTCGTGCTTTTCCAGCCACTCCACGGCATCAAGTACTGCGTGGTGTTCGACGGAACTGGCGATGATGCGGTTCCGGCGAGGGTTCGCGTCGCGCTGAGCCCAGAAAATACCTTTGACCGCCAGGCTGTCGCTTTCTGTGCCGCCGGAGGTGAAGATCACTTCTGACGGGCGGGCACCGAGATCACGAGCGATCGACTCGCGTGCTTCCTCCACCCGGCGCCGCGCCGCGCGCCCAGAACCATGCAGTGATGAGGCGTTGCCGACGGTGGCACAGATGCCCGTCATTGCCTCGATGGCTGCGGGAACCATCGGGGTGGTTGCGGCGTGGTCGAGGTAGACGGGCGTAGCAGTGCTCGAAGCAAAGGTCATGACCTGACCAGGATAACCTAGGCGACCTTTGCGTCGACGATCCCAGCGCGCACAAGTGACGCGGTCGTAGTACGACCCAACGGCGCCGCCGCAGTACGACCCAGCGGCGCCGCAGTACGTTCGAGCGGCGCCGCCGCAGTACGTTCGAGCGACGGGTCTACCAGGTTGCGGGCCGCGAGATCAATGACTCCGCCACGCACCGCGAGTTCGCTGCGTCGCGCCAGTTCACGCCGACAATCGCCGGGGTATTCAAGGGCTTCGATCCGCAGCGAGGCGGTGATGCCGCGCAGCCGGATGATCCGGGCAATCGATTGCCCGATGGTTTCCTCACCGATGAAACTTGTGCCCGTCGTCACCGAGCCGTCTGCGAGTCGGTATTCGACTCCGATCGGGCGGACGGGACGGTCGGCGTCGATGGCGGCCTGGAACATCGCTGGACGGAACGAGCCGTAGGCCCGTCCACACCACGTGGTTCCTTCAGGGAACACGACGACGCGTTCACCAGCACTGAGGCGTTTGGAAACCTCGCCGACCACACCGGGTAGGGAGTGGAGCAGTTCGCGGTGCAGGGCAATGACTCGCATCCGGCGTGCGACCGTCCCCAGCAAACGCCATTCGATGAGGTCACCGCGCGCAACGAACGAGCCGGGCGCTACCGCAGCCAATGCGAGGACATCCACCCAGGACACGTGACCGGCGACGATCAATTCACCGTCACCGAGCCGGTCGACGCCGGACGTTTCCAACCGGATACCGAGGGCATTCAGCAGGATGCGGGCACCGACCCGCACCACCTTTTCCTTGCTGCGCGGAGGCAGGAAACGCATCAGCACGAGAGCCGGTGAAGCCACCAGCACGAGAACCAACGCCGTCCACCGCAGCATCACCTGTCCACGGTGTGAGTGGGGATGGTCTGTGGGCAGGCAGCGTTCTCCGCAGGGGCTGGAGGGCATCCATGCGTGGCTCATGCCTGCTCTGCCCCCGCTTCCATCGTCGACTCCAGTGTCGCGGCTGCCTGGCGCAGCCGGTCGAGGTAGCGACGGTTGGCTTCATCGAGGCGCTGCACGGCGACGAAGTCAGCGACCCCGAATTCTGGGTCGTGTGCCGGTTCGCCCGCGATTTTCGCGCCGAGGCGCAGATACCCGCGCAGCAGTGGCGGCAGGTTCGGGCGGAGCGGGGAAGGCAGCTCGTCGAGATCCATGCCGTCGACACGTACCGGCTGGTGCGGGATGACGCGGCGCTGCGGGTCGGTGGCGTGACGGTTCATGAGGAAGTCACGTACCCCACGCACGTTGACGCCGGGTGCTTCGTCGGGGGCAGTTTGCATAGGCACTGATACGCAACCCATGACGGTGTCGAATCCGGTCAGTTCCAGGTAGTGCAGGATTCCGGCCCACATCAGGCTCAACACTGACCCGGAGCGGTGCTGCTCGGAGACACACGCGCGTCCCATTTCGACGACGCGGTTGCGGAGCGGCTCAAGGGCGGACAGGTCGAACTCTCCGGCGGTGTAGTAGCCGCCTGCCGCGACAGCACCATCTGGGGGCAGCATGCGGTAGCAACCCACGAATTCGCCGGTTGGTTCGTGCCGCACGAGAAGGTGATCGCAGTAGTCGTCGAAGCGGTCAGCATCGAGTCCGTCCGCGTTCGGCGCGATAGTGAAGCCGGGTTCTGCGGCGAACGTCTGGTAACGCAACCGCTGCGCGGCGATGCGATGCTCCCGGTCAGAGGAAACCAGCAGCGAGTAGGTGGACGCTGACGTAACCGTGTTGGGTGATCCGAGCACCGTTGTCATGAGCTAGGTGTATCGAGCGGAATCGACGTGCGGTAGGCGTCCTAGTGACGTGTCGATGCAGTAAATGTGAACGCTTATCCCACCGCCTCCGAAAACGCGTGTTGCCCCGCACCAAATGGTGCGGGGCAACAACGGCGAGCTATCTCAAGCAGTGAGGGCCAGTATCAGCCCTGGAGCTTATTAGCCCTTGTGCTTCTTGACTGCCTCGGTGAGCTGCGGTGCCACGTTGAAGAGGTCGCCAACGACGCCGAAGTCAGCGATCTCGAAGATCGGTGCTTCCTCGTCCTTGTTGACAGCGACGATCGTCTTCGACGTCTGCATGCCAGCGCGGTGCTGGATGGCGCCGGAGATGCCCAGTGCGATGTACAGCTGCGGCGAAACGGTCTTACCCGTCTGACCGACCTGGAACTGGCCGGGGTAGTAACCGGAGTCCACGGCGGCACGCGAAGCGCCAACAGCAGCACCGAGCGAGTCGGCGAGCGGCTCAACAACAGCCTTGAACTGCTCCTCGGAACCAACGCCACGGCCACCGGAAACAACGACGGTTGCTTCGGTGAGCTCGGGGCGGTCGCCACCGACGATCGGCTCACGCGAGATGACCTTCACAGCACTTTCGTCCTGCTCAGGAACCTCGACGACAACCTTCTCGCCAGCGCCAGCGGCAGGCTGAGCCTCAACGGCACCCGGGCGAACCGAGATGACCGGGACGTCGCCGTTAGCCTTGGCGTCAACGGTGTATGCGCCACCGAAGATGGAGTGAACGACGGAGCCGTCACCCTTAACCTCGACAGCGTCGACGAGCAGGCCGGAACCGATGCGCGCAGCGAGGCGGCCCGAAACTTCCTTGCCTTCGATGCTGGCGGCGGTCAGGACTGCGGCCGGAGAAACGGCCTCAACCAGTCCAGCGAGAACGTCAACCTTGGGGGTGACGAGGTAGTTTTCGACCGTGTCGCCCTCGGCAACGTAGATCTTCTCGGCGCCTGCGGCGACGAGTGCGTCAGCCAGAGCGTCGGCGGTGCCGGCCGGTCCGGTGACGACTGCGGACGGCTCACCCAGCGAACGTGCTGCGGTGAGGAGCTCGGTGCTGACCTTCTTCAGTGCACCCTCTGCGTGCTCGATGAGCACCAGTACTTCTGCCATGTCTAACTCTCCCTAGTCTGCTGATGTGTGGTGGCGGGGTGCGATCAGATGATCTTCTGGCCCACGAGGTACTCGGCAACCTTGTTGCCTGCATCGCCCTCGTCGGCGACGCGCTCACCAGCGGTGCGGGGGGGCTTGGGGGTGGAGGCGGTGACGCTGGTTGCAGCGTTAGCAACACCCACGGTCTCGGGGTCGACGCCGAGGTCAGCCAAGGTGAAGACCTTAACTTCCTTCTTCTTGGCGGCCATGATGCCCTTGAAGGACGGGAAGCGCGGCTCGTTGATCTTCTCGGTGACCGAGATGATGGCCGGCAGGCCAGCTTCGAGGCCGAAGACGCCTTCGTCGGTCTCGCGCTATGCGGTGATCTTGCCGTCAGCGACGGTCACCTTGCGCACCTGGGTGAGCTGCGGGAGGCCGAGGTATTCAGCAACGATGGCGGGGACAGCGCCGACGCGGCCGTCGGTGGCTTCGTTACCAGCGATGACGAGTTCAGCGGCTTCGCCGTTGTCGAACTCGATCTGGCCGAGAGCTGCAGCGAGGGTCCATGCGGTCTGGATGCCGTCGGAGCCGTGCAGAGCTGGGTCGTTGACGTGGATAGCCTTGTCTGCACCCATGGACAGCGCCTTGCGGATGGCGTCGGTTGCGCGGTCGGGACCGGCGCAAAGGACGATCACCTCGCCACCCTGTGCTTCCTTGATCAGCAGCGCTTCCTCAACGGCGCGCTCGTTGATCTCGTCGAGCACTGCATCCGCTGCCTCACGGTCGAGCGTGAAGTCACCATCGGTGAGCTTGCGCTCCGACCACGTGTCGGGAACCTGCTTGATCAAAACAACGATGTTCGTCATGGGTCTACGTCGACCTCCTGTGTGGTGTACCTGATGTCGCGAGCGCCCGGTACGCGGCGCAGCACTCGTTTTTGCAGTCGTTGTACCGGATGAGCGTTAGATTACCGTACGTTAAGTTACCCATGGGTAACTTGTGCGGCAAGCCTGCTCACTTTATAAGCCGAAAGGCGGTGACGCTCTGTGATGCGGACCACGACGTTTCGCCATCAGTCGCGGGGCACTAACCTCGGGCTGGTGAGTGACTCAATTGTTGGCGAGCACAGCCCCAGCGCTGCGCCCTCTGCCACCGAACTGTCGAACGCCGCGCTACCGCTGACCGGTGAGCGGACCGTCCCGGGCATTCCGGAGGAAAACTACTGGTTCCGCCGACACGAGATTGCCTATCTTGAACTGCGCGAACGCTGCGCTGGCCGACGGGTTCTTGAGGCGGGTTCCGGTGAGGGATACGGCGCCGACATGATCGCTGACGTCGCCGCACAGGTCACCTGCGTGGACTACGACATTTCTGCCGTCGAACATGTGCGTGCCCGCTACCCACGTGTGGAGATGCTGCACGGAAACCTCGCCGAGCTGCCGCTGCCTGATGCTTCCGTCGATACTGTCGTCAACTTTCAGGTCATTGAACATCTCTGGGATCAGGCACAGTTTCTGCTGGAATGTTTCAGAGTTCTCGCGCCTGGCGGCGAGCTGCTCATTAGCACTCCGAATCGCATTACCTTCTCCCCCGGCCGCGACACTCCCCTCAATCCGTTCCATACCCGCGAACTCAACGCCCGCGAGCTCACCGAGCTGCTTGTTGATGCGGGTTTTGTCGTCACCACGATGACCGGCGTCCATCACGGGGAACGTCTGCGCGCACTCGATGCCAAGCATGGCGGTTCGTTCATTGACGCCCAGATTGAGCGCGCACTCGCTGGTGAGCCGTGGCCTGCGGAACTTTCCCGCGATGTTGAGGGCATCACTGCCCACGATTTCGAGATCCGCGACGCCGACATTGACGACAGCCTTGATCTCGTGGCGATCGCCACCAAGCCGCCTACTGCCGCCGAAACGGGGGCCTAGCTCCTGTGTCGACCAGCCAGCCTGAGGGCATGTTCGCCCTAGTTCTGCACTCGCACCTGCCGTGGCTTGCCAACCACGGGCGATGGCCGGTGGGCGAGGAATGGCTGTACCAGTCGTGGGCGGGGTCATATCTGCCTCTCGTCCAGGTCCTCAAGCGGTTGGCGACCGAGGGTCGCACCCATCAACTGACGCTGGGCATTACGCCCGTGTTGGCGGCACAGCTCGATGACCCGCACTGCCTGGATGGCATGCATCACTGGCTGGGCAATTGGCAGATCCGCGCCCATGAGGCTGCTGGTATGCCGGACGCTGCACATCAAGCTCTTGGTGCCCGCGAACATCGGGCAGCTGCGGATGCTCTCGAAGATTTTGAGACGAATTGGCGTCACGGCGCGTCTCCGGTGTGGCGCGAGCTTCTTGACGCCGGGGTGTTCGAGCTGCTTGGTGGCCCGCTGGCGCATCCATTCCAGCCGCTTCTCGATCCCCGGTTGCGCGAGTTCTCTCTCGTTGAAGGACTCGCGGACGCCCAGTCTCGCTGGAACCATCGCCCCACAGGCATTTGGGCACCTGAATGTGGCTACACGCCGGGGCTGGAAAACCTTTATGCCGCAGCTGGTGTCCGTCATTTCATGGTTGACGGGCCCGCCCTTCACGGCGATACGGCGTTGGGTCGGCCTGTGCGTGAGAGCGACGTTGTTGCTTTCGGACGCGACCTGCAGGTCAGTTACCGCGTGTGGTCCCCGAAGTCCGGGTATCCCGGGCATGGCGCGTACCGGGATTTCCATACCTACGATCATGCGACGGGACTCAAACCGTCACGGGTCACTGGCCGCACCGTCGACTCCGCAGATAAGGCGCCGTACGATCCTGAACTTGCTGCTGCCGCAGTGGATAAGCATGTCGCGGACTTCGTCGAGACTGTGCGAGCGCGTCTGCGTGAAGAGAGCGCTCGGATTGGGCGGCCCGCACTGGTTGTTGCCGCTTTCGACACCGAGCTCTTTGGCCACTGGTGGTTCGAGGGTCCGCAGTGGCTTGAGAAAGTGCTTCGCGCACTGGATGATTCGGGCGTCAACGTCGGAACGCTGTCGCAAGCACGCGAGCAGGGTTACGTCGGAGAGCCTGTGGCACTGGAAGATTCGTCGTGGGGGTCAGGGAAGGACTGGCGTGTGTGGGCTGGAGACCAGGTTGCGGATCTGGTGCAGTTGAACACTGAAGTGGTCGCGACCGCCCTCGACGCTGTCGATAAGTCCCGCGACACTCTCATTCCCGGTTTGTCCGCGCCGCGTGATCGGGTTGCCGATCAGATCCTGCGCGAAGCATTGATGACGGTGTCCAGCGACTGGGCGTTCATGGTGAGCAAGGATT
>JAAYXN010000215.1 GCA_012515885.1 Rhodococcus sp. (in: high G+C Gram-positive bacteria) | reverse complement strand
TCGGCTGGATCGCGGGAGAACCGTGTCGATGCCTGTCCGACTGCTTTCGGTAGATCCGGCGATGTGGATTCGGTGGCACGCTCCAACATGGATGCAATCTTGGTGACCGAGACGACGTCGAGGTCCAACGACAATGAGCAGGCCTGTTCGACCCGCTCAGCGCCGTAACGACGCACCAGTCCTTGAAGTCGGTAGACACTGCGGATCCTCGTCCACGGCAGCGGGTCGTCGAGAATTCGTTCGGCGTAGATACCGATGTTCGCCCCGTGTGCGGTGCACTTACGAATCAGTGAGGTGACATCACGTAGCGCGTAGTCGGACTTGTGCTCGGGCAGGTCAGCGCGGTCGGTACTACGACCGCCGGGACGTTGCCGAGGGTGGATCTTCACCAGGGTGCCGCGGTGATAGAACTTCACCAGTTCGGTGTCCGCACGCACCGACAGTCTCGACCCGATCCACTGCTGCGGCAACGAATACAACGCGCGTCCGACTTCAGCGTGAAAGTCGCGGTGGACCTTCACGTCCTTGAAGATCGGCACGTCGTAGGCCGCAGGCACCGGCAGCAGCACCGGCAGTTCGGAGTCTTCGAACACCTCCAGCGGCCGTGCGCAGGTGGTCCCATGAATACGCAGGCCTGCGGTGCTGCTGCACCAACGGACCACTGCATCCTGCGCTTCGATGAGGCTGGCGAATCGTTCACCTGCCCAGAAGTTGCCGCGCACGTACTGGACAGTGCGTTCGACTTTGGGTTTGTCCTTCGGAGAGCTGACCCGGGCTGGATCGGTGATGAACCCGACGTGGTTGCTGTAGTCGAGCCAGCCATCACTGAAGCGTGGATTGATCGGATCTGACTCGTTGACAACGGGTTTGAGGTTGTCCGGGATCAAGACTGCGAAGACTCCGCCAAAGAACTTCCACGCTGCCTCGCAGCCGGCGAGTACCGCCACCAACGTCTGCGAGTACGTCAGCCATACGAACATGTGCCGGCTGTAGACGGCGGTGAAGATCAGGGCGTGGACCTTGCGGGATCGTCCGTCTTCGGGGTCGGTGAGCATTCCCAGGTAGCCGAAGTCGACTTGGCATTCGATACCTGGGTCGCCGTCGACGACGCGGACAGTAAGGTCTTTGCGGCCGAAACCGCAACGGTCGGTGGCGAACCGGTGCAACGTCCGGTACGGCACTACGCAGCCTTTACGGGCAAGCAGAACTTCGATTTTGGTGATCGTGAGTGGCTTCTGTTCACCGTCCCCGGCCACCCATTTGGTGATCTGCTCTTCATGGGACACGAGTTGTTCCCATGTGGCGCCGTGACCGTGCGGGCGGTCAGGTCGAACGGTATCGACGACGGCCGCGATCAAATCGTCATCGACAGCGGCGGCACTGTCGGTTTTCTCCAGGCCGGCTGCTTGCGCTGCCTCGACGTAACGGCGGACGGTCTTACGGTCCACACCGGCATGCTCGGCGATCTTGCGCAATCCCGGGGCCGGCAGTGCTGCCGTCCCGAGCCACAGTCGCAGTACTTCTCTGATCTCGTTCACGCTGATCTCCCGAAAAGCCATGCTGTCGACCTCCGCGACCTCGTTGAGCTGTCACGGACGATCGAACGAGCAAACGACGAGACCACCGGCAAGGCGCGCCGGTGGTCCCATAACTGGCAATCCAGGTGGTCCCATCACCCTGGCAAAATCAGATCAAACTGGTCCCATGCTCATGGCAGACGACATACGCCCGCGGCGATCCGCAACTGCATCCACGATCTCGGTAGAGCACTCATGTCGACCAAGCTAACCATCCGTTCTCCGCACCGCGGGCACTCGC
>JAAYXN010000214.1 GCA_012515885.1 Rhodococcus sp. (in: high G+C Gram-positive bacteria) | reverse complement strand
TGCAGTTTCCATGCTGGAGATCCGCAGACGTTGCTGTTGACGTGCGAAGGCGCCGCCGATCAGTCGGTGCGGATCGGCGCGCAGGTCAGCTACAACGACCTCGCTGGTTTCGGTCGACGCTTCATCGATGTCGACCCGCGTGAGCTGACCGCCGAGATCATCTATCAAATCGGTGCTCTCGACGGTCTGGCTCGTTCGACGTCGACGCGCGTCAGCTACGTCAAACCGCATGGTGCGCTGTACAACGCGATCGTCCACCACACCGATCAGGCCCGCGCCGTAGTGACAGCGATTCGTGCGTACGACGCATCGCTGCCTGTGTTGGGGTTGCCGGGGTCGGAGTTTCTGCGGGAAGCGGAGGCGGCGGGACTACGCACGGTCACTGAAGCTTTCGCTGATCGCGCCTACACCCCGGAGGGCACCCTAGTGCCGCGGTCGCAACCGGGGGCGGTGCTGCATGACTCGACGGTTGTCGCTGACCGCGTGCGCCGCATGGTCGTTGATGGCGTCGTGCAAGCTGTTGATGGATCGCTCATCCCGATAGCTGCGGAGTCGGTGTGTGTCCACGGCGATACCCCTGCGGCAGTGGAAATGGCCAACGCAATCTGGTCGACCCTCGATGCTGAGGGCATCACGCTGGAGCCATTCGTATGATCGGGATTCGGACGGCCGGACGCTCGGCAGTGCTCGCTGAGTTCGAGGATCTAGGCAGCGTGCTCGGACATTTCCGAGCACTCGACGCCGACCGCAGCCGCGACGGTCTCGACGATGGCGTCATCGACCTTGTTCCCGCTGCCCGCACCATTTTGGTGCGCTTCGACCCCACAGTGATAACCCGCGACGAGGTTGGTGCGTGGATCCGGGCAGCCGAGCCTGTCGCTGTTGACGAGGACGCCGCCGAGACGGTGACACTGCCCGTTCGCTACGACGGTGACGACCTTGGCGTCGTCGCGAGCCTTACAGGACTGGCCGTCGACGAGGTCATCGCCGCCCACACGTCGACGCCGTGGACTGTTGCGTTCTCTGGGTTTGCCCCGGGTTTCGGGTATCTGGTTGGCGGTGATCCCCGGCTTGCTGTCCCCCGCCGGGATACACCGCGTACGTCGGTACCTGCGGGTTCGGTGGGGCTGGCGGGCGAGTTTTCGGGCGTCTACCCGCGTTCTTCGCCTGGCGGGTGGCAGTTGATCGGCACGTGTGAGGTTCCGCTCTGGGACGTCGAATCCACGCCGCCAGCCGTGCTGCGTCCGGGTATGCGCGTGCAGTTTACGGTGGCGTCATGATGTGCCTTGAGGTGCTTAATCCCGGTGTTTTGTTGACGATCCAAGACCGGGGTCGGCCGGGATATGCGGCGTTGGGTGTCGGACAGTCGGGGGCTGCGGACCGTGATTCGCACGATGCCGCCAATCGCCTGGTTGGCAATTCTGCGGATGCGGCGACAGTGGAAATCACGCTGGGTGGCGCTGTATTTCGTGTGCTTGGGGATGTTTCTCTGGCGGTGGTGGGCGCGATGATGCCGCTTACGGTGAACGGTAAGCCGCGGCCTACCCATTCGCTGCTGCGCGTGATGGCAGGCGATGTTCTCGAATTCGGTTATGCAGAAACAGGTTTGCGGTCGTATCTCGCTGTTCGTGGCGGTGTCGACGTCCCGCCCGTGTTGGGCAGTCGTTCCACGGACACGCTGTCGGGTGTGGGTCCGGAGGCGTTGACGGCGGGTTCTCGTTTGGCGCGGGGCAGCGAGTTCGGTGATTGGCCTGCCGTTGATTTCTTTCCGGCTCGGGCGCCGGAGGGTGTGGTGACGCTGCGTGTCTCGTTGGGTCCGCGGGATGATTGGTTTTCGTCTGCGTCGACGTCTGCGCTGTTGGAGCAGTTGTGGACGGTGACGAATGATTGTGACCGCGTGGGTGTGCGGGTGCAGGGCCCTGGCCCGTTGCGCCGGAGTCACCGCGGGGAATTGCCGAGTGAACCGATGGTGGTGGGTGCTATCCAGGTTCCCCCCAGCGGCGATCCGATCATTTTTCTTACGGATCATCCGGTGACGGGCGGCTATCCCGTCATCGCTGTGGTGGATGAGGAGGATCTGCCCCGAGCCGCCCAGCTCCGGCCGGGCGACAACCTCCGCTTCCGGCTGGGGTAAGTCGGTAGGGGTTCACGTGTTGGTGCGATAGCGGGGGGACTCTCCACGTCGCACCCGTTTTCGTGCCGTCCCACCCGTTATACGGGGTGGGACGGCACGATTTTCCATGCGTCGTTCTCAAGGTCCGGGGTCAGTATCGTGCGCTAGCTGCGGTCTCGGCGTTGATTTCTTCCGCTTCTTCTACCAACACCATCAACTGCTGCCCAATCGTTTCAACTGTGGCCGCAACAGCGGTGATCGGATCACCACTGTCATTGACCAGATAACACCCGTCATCAACATAGTTCGCCCACTTGATAACTCGGCCATGCTTGATCGCCCGCGTATCCATACCCAGGTCCGGCGCCACGGAAATCTCACCCGAGTTCGCTGTTGGACGCCGAAAGAAACGCATCGCCTCGTCATAGGCGCTTTCCGCGTCCGAACCAAACACGTTGCCATAGAACTGGTCCGGGTCAAGATCACGCCGATACACCGTCGGCGGCTGATACTGGCCAGGTGAGGGCTTCCCCAAAGCTGCATGCAACATGGCACCAAGCCGAGGCCGATACCCGAGCGCTAGCTGCACGCCGCCGCCCCCCGGATTATCGGGGTCAAACTCTTGACGACACAGGACAGCATGACGATGGTCCACACCACCACGCATACGCCACAACACCGGCTTCCCTGTATCTGAGCCTGAAGTGACGACACCGACCGCGACGAATTGCACCGGTGGCGTTGCAAGTAGCGTCAGCGCGTAGT
>JAAYXN010000213.1 GCA_012515885.1 Rhodococcus sp. (in: high G+C Gram-positive bacteria) | reverse complement strand
GCACCCTCGCGTGGGTCCTCGTCATTGTGTCGGCCATGTCGATCCAAGATGTGCGCGAGCGCCCCGCCGAGCACAAACAGGCCGCCGATACCAAGCACGCGCGGTTCGACGACCCGCACTCTGACTTCCTGTCGTACCTGAACCTGTGGCACTACATACGTGAGCAGCGACGGGAACTGTCGTCGAGTCAGTTCCGGCGGCTGTGCCGCAACGAGTTTTTGCACTGGCTGCGGATCCGCGAATGGCAAGACCTGCATGGGCAACTACGGCAGATCACTCGCGAGTTGGGTTGGAACGTTCCCGACCTACCCGACAACACCGGCGATACCGCAGCGCCGGAAGCGGCTGTCCACCAGTCAATTCTCGCCGGGTTGCTCTCGCATATCGGTGTCCGTGAGGGTGAGACGCGTGACTTCCTGGGCGCCCGCGGCAGCCGTTTCGCTGTCTTTCCCGGGTCGGCACTAGCGAAGAAGCCGCCGCGCTGGGTCATGGCTGCGGAACTGGTAGAAACCTCCCGGTTGTGGGCGCGCACAGCCGGACGAATTGAGCCTGAATGGGCCGAGAAACTCGGCTCCCACCTCGTCAAACGGCAGTACTCCGAGCCGCACTGGTCAAGTAAACGCGGCGCCGCGATGGCGTACGAGCGGGTCACTCTCTACGGAGTGCCCATTGTCGCCAAGCGGGCGGTCGGCTACGCGAACGTCGACCCCGAAGCATCCCGCGAGCTGTTCATTCGCCATGCGCTCGTTCAAGGCGAGTGGCAGACAAAACACCAGTTCTTCCACGACAATCGAACGCTCCTGGCCGACGTTGAAGAGCTCGAACAACGAGCCAGGCGCCGCGACATCCTCGTTGACGACGAAACCCTGTACGAGTTTTATGACGCGCGGGTACCCGCAGAGGCCGTCACCGCGCGGCATTTCGATACCTGGTGGAAGAAGGCCCAGCGCACACAGCCAGACCTCCTGACCTTCCTCGCGGCCCACGTCGTCAACGCTGACGCAGAAGCGGTCCGCGCCAAGGACTATCCGGACGCGTGGCGGCAAGGCGACATCCAGTTTCCCCTCACCTATCAGTTCGAACCCGGCACGGAAGACGACGGCGTCACCGCACGCATTCCCGTTCCGCTACTCGCCGAGGTGCGTCCGGTCGGCTTCGACTGGCTCGTACCGGGAATGCGACACGAACTCGTTGTCGCGCTGATTAAAACCCTTCCGAAAAACCTTCGCCGACAGGTTGTTCCCGCACCGGATTTCGCCTCCGCCGCATTGGAAGCAGTGACGCCGCGCTCCGAGCCACTAGCCCTAGCGATGGCCCGTGAGCTGTCCCGGCTCGGAAGTATCCCCATCAATCCCCGCGACTTCGATCACGCGGCGTTGCCGGCTCATCTCCGCATGACATTCGTGGCCACCGACAGTTCCGGCAAGGAAGTGGGCCGAAGCAAAGACCTAGACGCCTTACGCCGCACACTCGCACCGCAGGTTCAGGCCGAAGTATCACGTGCGGGCGGACAGCTTGAGCGTCCCGCCGCACTGCGATGGACCAGCGAAACCCTGGGAACTCTGGCGCCGTCAGTGACGCGCAAGGTGTCTGGCCAAACCATCACCGGTTACCCCGCACTCGTACCGGAAACAGACGGTGTCGCAGTCCGCGTGCTCGCTACCGAATCGGCTGCCGCCGCCTCAACCCGAGTGGGACTGCGCGATCTACTCCTTGCCGAGGTGGCGACCAATGTCAAAACGGTGGCCTCCGGGTTGACGACCCAGCAGCGCCTCGCGTTGAGCCACAACCCTGACGGTTCAGTCGAGGAACTGGTACAGGACATACGCCGCGCCGCGGCGGCAGACATTGTCGCTGAATATGGACGTGATGTTCGCTCGCCCAAAGACTTTGAGCCGCTCATCGCCGCTGCACGCGCTGACCTTTCGCGGCGCGTCGCTGCTGCCCTGAGAGCGTTGGCTCCTGTTCTAGAAGCGGATCGTCGCCTGCTCGACGTGCTCGCCAGGACCTCGGGCGAGGCCGCCGACGATGTTGCGGAGCAGCGCCAGTCGCTGGTGTTCCCGGGATTTGTTGCTGCCCTAGGTATCGCGCGCATCAAGGATCTGGCCCGCTATCTGTCCGCAGCGACCCTTCGGTTGGAGTCGCTACCGGCAAGTGCTGGACGTGACCAGTCCGGGATGGACACCCTTGACCGTGTCTACGCAGCCCTTGAACGCGCGCAGGCTTGCCTTGCTCCCGAGCGCCGGAACGGGCCATCCGTGGACGCGATCCTGTGGATGATCGAGGAACTGCGGGTCAGCTTGTTTGCCCAGACCCTGGGCACCGCGGGCCCCATTTCAGAAAAGCGGGTGCTGACGGCGATCGCGGCGCTCACGTAGAACCGCACCGTCTCGAAAAGTCGGCAGCGATGACGACGAGGCCGACGAGTCGGCCTGCACCTGCGCATCCCTGCAACTAGATTGGACCTGCAGCAAAACCAGGCTGTCCCTGTAACTCGCCGTCAGCAGCTTCCTGACGGCACCCAACTACTTGCTACTAGCTGGGACTGGCGGAAGCCCGATCAATCGACGCAGATGTGTCCTGCGGCCCCTCGACATCCGCGCTATCTGCCGCAGCGCGATGTGTGCGTAGTTCCTCGATCTCACGCTCGAAATCGTCAGCTGAACTGAACGAGCGGTAGACCGAAGCGAAACGTAGGTAGGCAACTTCATCGAGATCACGCAGCGGACCGAGAATGGCCAGCCCCACTTCGTTACTGGGGATCTCGGCTGACCCGGACGCGCGTACGGCGTCTTCTACCTTCTGAGCCAATTGATCCAGCGCGTCGGCGGCAACTTGGCGGCCCTGGCACGCGCGCCGCACACCCTGCTTGACCTTTTCTCGACTAAACGGCTCGGTGACACCGCTGCGTTTAACGACCGACAGCACGGCGGTTTCAACGATACTGAATCGACGGCCGCATTCAGGGCAGGAACGGCGACGCCTGATTGCCTGACCGTCATCGACCTCGCGGGAATCTACTACACGCGAGTCGGGGTGTCGGCAGTACGGGCAATGCATCGTCTGTCCTTCGTCGTGGCCGTCGTGGCCGCAACTTTCAGTTCCGTCCGAGAGCGAACCGGCAAGGACTGATTCACACCGCGGACGCACCGCACGGCGACCACTCAAGGTGGTATGGCTGACAAACGTTGAGCCTACCTGCCCCAGGACTGTGGCCGTCATTCAACGCATCCATTCATGCGAACCGAGAGAGTCACCCACGCGCCACGGTCATCGAGCGAGGGGAACGTGCGTGATGCTCTGCGACTGCTGAGCTCCCGGCGCTGACGCACCCTGACCCGCCCCCACCACACCAGCAAGCCCCGCGAGCGAGAGCACCGCAACCGCCGTCACCAGCACTCCGGCGCAGAAGGTTCGCCATCCCACATCCTCCATGTCGCCATGCGCGGCAACCGATGTGTGAATACCGGAGCCATAGTTGATCGCTGATCCATGGACACGCGGACGCTGAACGGGCCCGGCGAAGTCACTGCGACGTCGCGGACCACGCTGCGGCGCATCCCTGCGAACACCATGGCGATCTCCCTGGATGCGCGCGCTACTCGCGCGCATCGGTGCGTTACCCGCACCTCCAAGGCCAGCACGAGCAGGACCAACCTGGGACGGACTAACTCGGGTCGCACTAACTCGGGTAGGGCTTAGCCGGGTGGGACTAAAACGAGTGGGGGCAGCTGAACTGCGCATGAGGACCTCCGTCTGTCACGATCCGCCAGATATCGAACATTCGTTCGCGTGAACACCTGTTCGATTTCTACCACGTGAATGACGCCGTGTCGCGCTTTCAATCAATCTTTTTCGATCACCCGTTCGAATCCCCAGGTGTGGCTCACAAATTTCGAATGACGCGACACGGGTTGCCTGCAGCGAACACGCGGGCTGGAACATCACGAGTAACAACCGAACCGGCGCCGATCACCGTGTCGTCCCCAATCGACACCCCGGGGCACACAAGCACCCCCGCACCCAACCAGACATTATTGCCAATGGCGACCGGTGCAGCAGTTTCCCAGCGCGTACGGCGCATCTCGTGATCGTCCATGGGATGCAACGCCGTCAACAACTGAGTCCGTGGCCCGATCGACACGTCGTTGCCGATCGTGATCTCAGCGCAGTCGAGAAGGATTGCGTCGTAGTTGAGAAAGCTATTGGTGCCGATACGAATATTGCTGCCGTAGTCGCACGTAAATCTCGGCATGATCCACGACCCCTCGCCGAACCCTCCCAGGAGCGAACGCAAGATGGCCGCCCGCCCCTCATCGTCGTCAGCGGGCAATCCGTTGAAACTCTCCAATTGACGACGGCACTGCATCCGCTCCGCAACGAGCGCGGGGTCGCTGTCGCGATACGGCAGGCCAGCAAGCATTCGATCACGCTGGGAGAGTTAATCATTCATCAAGCCAGTCT
>JAAYXN010000212.1 GCA_012515885.1 Rhodococcus sp. (in: high G+C Gram-positive bacteria) | reverse complement strand
GCAAAAGTCGGCACTTCCGTGATCGTGTAGTTGACGTCCGAGTCAGCTACTGAAGAGGTGATGTGCGGACCACCGTGGGCGACCGGCTGCGCCTCGACGGGCGCTGCACCTGCAGTTTGCATTCCCGCGGCTACTAACGCACCGCTCGCGAGAAGTGCCGCCGCGGTACGCGCCAGCATTGAGGTCAGTTTCGGCATGGATTCCTCCTTGGTCGACGTCTGCCAGAAGCTGACGTTACCTGCCACAATGATCTGCCACGTGAGTTTGTTCACATCAATAGGGCTGCATGTGATGACCGGTCGTGTTTGCGCCCGTTAGGACGAAAACGGGTTGAGCACAGAACCTCCGGATGATCCCAAGCCGCCAGAGACGGGGCAGCGCGTTACGAACGGACGATCAAAACTGGGCAATCGGCACTGTGCAGCAACGCGTTGCTGGTGGAGCCAAGCAGCATGCCTTTGAAGCCGCCGCGTCCACGGCTACCGACCACAATCAACTGCGCAGCTTCGGCGTAGTCGCTCAGAACACGCACCGGCCGATCACGGGCAACGACACGTTCGACGACGACGTCGGGGTAGCGCTCTTGGAACCCGGCGAGCGACTCCGACAGGACTGCCTCTTCCGCTTCCTGAATGCTGCTCCACAGCGGGTCTTCTGGCGTCGCGCCCAGTGAAGGCTGGACGCTGACATCGCTCCACACGTTAACTGCGACCAGCGGAGCACCGACCGCGCTGGCATGCGCGAACGCAACCTCAACGGCGGCGTGACTGCATTCAGAACCATCAACACCGACAACGATTGGACCCTCGCTGGGCGGCGCACCATCAAGCGTGCGGCCCCGCACAACTGCCACCGGGCACTGCGCGTGCGATGCCAGCGACGACGTCACCGAACCCACCAGCAGCCCGGTAAGTTCGCCGTGGCCACGCGGGCCCGCAGCAACGAAATGCGCGCTCTCTGACAGTTCAATCAGAACGCGCGACACCTTGCCCTCATGGCGTTCAGTGATGATCTCAATCGGGCCCTCAACTGATTGCTGCGCTAACACAGCGGCGCTGGCCAGGCGCGCCTTCGCGGTGGCTTCAAGCTCTTCCCGGAAACTCGCAGCCAGGTAGGGCTCGGAGTAGTAGAAGGCTGGAACATGAACGACCGTCACGATTTTCAGGGGCAGTGCGGTTGCCGCTGCGGCTTTGGCTGCCCACACAACTGCGGTCGACGACGACTCCGAGCCGTCAACGGCGACGACGATCGGTTTCGGTGCGTTCATGCTCGTGCCTTCCAACTATGGGTTGATGCTTGCTGTCGTCTGCTGGTCTTCGGGTACTGCTCTTCAGTCACTGATGTTCAGTGACGGTCTAGCCACAAATCTTGCGGAACTTCTCAATCAGCGCCACTCGACCCGCCCGGTCCGGTGCGATCGGTGCCACATTGAGCGCCGTCACACCAGATTCAGCGAACGCTGCGACGCGTTCGGCGACATAGCTTTCCGGACCGATCAGGGACACTGCGCGAACCAGGTCATCGGGCACTGCGGCAGCAGCTTCTTCTTTCTTGCCCGCCAAGTACAGGTCCTGAATGGTTTCCGCTTCCTTCTCGTATCCGTAGCGGACAGCCAGGTCGTTGTAGAAGTTCTTGCCCTTGGCGCCCATACCACCGACGTACAGCGCGATGTGTGGACGCACGAAATCGAGGAGGTGTTCGACGTCCTCACCGATCGCCAGCACCGGCGAGGCGTAAACGTCGAGTTCCCCGAGGCTCGGGTCGCGTTTGGCCTTACCTGCTGCGAGGGATTCTCCCCACACCGATGCAGCCTTCTCCGGGTAGTAGAAGATCGGCTCCCACCCTTCAGCGATCTCTGCCGTCAACGCCACATTCTTGGGCCCGAGCGAAGCGATAAGAATCGGAATACGTTCGCGTACAGGGTGATTGATGAGCTTGAGCGGTTTGCCGAGACCGGTGCCTTTATCTGCCGGCAGCGGGATTTGGTAGTACTTGCCGTCGTGGACGACCTTCTCCCGGCGCCACACCTGACGGCAGATCTCAACAACCTCGCGGGTGCGGGCCAGCGGAGCGTCGTACTTGACGCCATGGAAGCCCTCGATGACCTGTGGACCGGACGCGCCGATGCCCATCACGAAACGACCACCGGAAACGAAATCGAGACCGGCAGCTGTCATCGCGGTGAGGCTGGGCGTACGCGTGTAAATCTGGAAAATGCCCGACGCCAACTGGATCGTCGAGGTCTTTGCAGCCAGGTATCCCAGCTGACTGACGGCGTCAAAAGAGTATGCCTCATGGACAAACGCGATATCGAGACCCGCACGTTCGAGGTCCGCGACCTCGGCCGCGGTCTCCGCGAAGCCGCCGCTGTAGTTCAAACCCATGCCAATGCGCACGCTGCACCTTCAATCCTGGCGTTGTTGCACTACCCGTGAGCCCCAGCTAGCCGCCTTGCTCACGAACGTTATGTGCCGATGAATCTTCTCTCCTGCG
>JAAYXN010000211.1 GCA_012515885.1 Rhodococcus sp. (in: high G+C Gram-positive bacteria) | reverse complement strand
GAGCGCCGAGCGCCTCAGCGCCGGCGTCGACACTGTCCATGAAGCCGAGCCAGTCGCCGATGCCGCCGTCGTCGGGCACCGCCACCGCGGGGTACTCCACGGCCTCGGCCGTCATCGTGCGCCCGTCGCGCTGCACCAACCGCTGCAGGTCCAGATAGGACTGGTAGACGTCGTCGCCCATACCGGCGTTCGCGCTCAGATGTCCATCGCGCTGACCGGAGCCTGCGGCGCCGAACCAGTGCACGTCGGGGCACCCGGGATCGGCGTGCGAGACGCCTACCGACAGACCAGTGAACGCTGCGCTCGCCAGCGCGAAAGCGCCGGCGAGCCTCGTGATGCGACCGAACAACAAACCCCAAACCCTTCCCGCCCCGACCGGGACATTCGGGTGATACATCGGTTCGACGGCCACGGCCGTTACGTTCACCGTGCCGGTTCGACTCTGCGGGCGTCACCGCGGTTCAGGTGCTGGGGCGTGGGCCAAGAACTCCGTTGAACAGGAACGTCGTCAACTGCTTGGCCGCCGCGGAGACGTCGAGCTGCTCTCCGCGCATACTGCTGTCCAAGGCGATGAACCAACACATCCCGAACACCGCCAGTGTCATCTGGCGCGGATCGAACTCGTTGTGCTGCCACCCCGGCAGCGCCCGTTCTATCCAGTTCATCAGCCCAGCCAGGCTGGGCTCCAGACGATCTCGATAGAACGCCTTGCCGGCGTCGGGATCGCTGAACAACACTATTCCGAACAGCGGGTTCAGTTCGACCATCAAACTCAAGACCTCTTTGATGAACTTCTCCGTGGTGCGCTCGGGCACGTCAGCCGCGCCACCCTTGGACAGTTCACGAGCCTCCTGCACGATGCGGGCCAGCAACTGTTCGAGCGGGAAGACCACGGCCTCACTGAACAACTCTTCCTTGGAACTGAAGTGCTGATACATCAGCGCCGAATTGACCCCGGCGGCGTCGGCGATATCGGCGACGCGGGCCGCGCCGACACCGTTGCTCAGAAATACCTCCCTTGCGGCATCCAGGATCAATGCGCGCCGCTCAGATTTCGGCATCCGACGTCGTACCGGGTTTGACATCTCGCACCATGACCTTCCGGGGTTCTGACGGACGAGAGTAGCTGAGCATTTGCCACCGAACGCGTCCGCAGGTGCCGAACGCCGCCGGTAGTTGACAGCCACAACGGGTCCAGATAAGTATATAGCTACTTACTTATCGGGAGGTCGGATGTCGCGGGTTGCGTTGGTTACCGGTGCAGGCGCGGGGGTTGGGCGGGCGGCCGCATTGCGGCTGGTCCGTGACCGCCACGTTCACACGGTCCTGGTGAACGACATCGACCCGGATGCCGCCGAACGGGTGGCAAGCGAGGTAACCGAACTCGGCGGATCAGGTGTCGCCGCAGTGGGAGATGTCACCTCATGGGACACCGTCTGCTCGATAGTCGAAAGCCATGGTCCAGTCGACGTGCTGGTAAACAATGCTGGAGTTCCGCTAATCGGCGCTGAGCCAATAGCTTTCACACAAACCGAACCGGACCAGTGGGAGCCGTGGTTGCGGCTGAATCTCGACGCCGTCATGTACTGCACCCGAGCGGTGTTGCCAGGGATGCTGGCAAGTCGGTGGGGCCGGATCATCACGGTCATCTCCGACGCCGCCCGGGTCGGCGAAAGCGGCCTCGCCGTGTACTCCGCCGCGAAAGCGGGAGCGGCAGGTTTCACCCGGGCGGTGGCGCGTGAAGTGGGTCGCGGGGGCATCACGTGCAATTGCGTGGCGCTCGGGACCCTCAAGCACGGCCGCGTCGCACAGTTCATCACCGAAGACATGGAACGCAAGCTCCTGCGCGCCTATCCGGCGGCACGTCTCGGAACACCCGAAGACGCCGCTGCCATGATCGCGTTTCTCGCCAGTGCCGACAGTGAATGGATCACGGGCCAAACGTATCCGGTAAACGGCGGCTTCTCGATGGCGGTATGAGCATGGCGGATAGTCACGGTCCAGTCGTCGTCGACGAACGCGATCATGTCCTATACGTCCGGCTGAACCGCCCACAAGCGGGTAACGCGCTGGACTGGAGCACATTTGAGGGTCTGCATGCGGCGTTCAACAGGCTCAATGACGATCCCGATGTGTGGGTAGGCGTGTTGACCGGCACCGGAGACGAGATATTCTGCGCCGGCGCGGATTTGAAGTCACTGCCGCGGGAAGTCGCCGAGAAGCGCAAGCAAGGGATACCGCTACCAGACACCATCATGCACAACCTGCGGGTGCGCAAGCCGTTGCTGTGTGTGCTCAATGGGGACGCCCACGGAGGCGGCGCAGAACTCGCGATCGCCTGTGACATGCGCATTGCAGCCGACCATGTGCGGATCGCACTGCCTGAGGCCCGCGTGGGCATGATCCCTGCGGGCGGTGCGACATACCGGTTGCCGCAGTTGATCGGCAGAGGTAGAGCCCTGCGCATGATGATGACCGGCGAGCCGGTATCGGCGACGGACGCCTACAACTGGGGCCTGGTGGACCGCGTCGTTCCGCGCACGGGACTGGCCGAGGCGACGACTGAGTGCGTCACGGCGATCCTCGGGAGTGCGCCGCTGGCGGTCCAGACCATCAAAGAGCTTGTCGAGACATCAGCGACAGCGAATTCCGAGTTGATCGATGCCGAGGCGAAAGCCATCGCGCGCATCCAGCGAACGGCGGATGCGGCAGAGGGAACACGCGCGTTCCTGGAACGACGTCCGCCGGCGTGGTGCGGAAAATGAATCCGCCCTTCGATCCCACTGTTCTGCAAATCGAGGGTGAGACCGTGGTACTGCGCGGTTCAGAGTGCATCGGTTGCACTGCGCTGCTGTTCCCCGCCCGCGCGGTGTGCGCGCGCTGTGGTGAACAGACCCGCGACTGTTTACTCCCGACGACCGGGGTGGTCCGGACCTGGTGCGGCATGTCGATACCGCTGCCCGGCGTCGCCTCGCCGGCCAACATCGCCCGGGTCGAGCTGGCTCCGTCCCTGATCGTGCAAGGCGTTCTCGACGGTGAAGCCGACATCGGCGACCGGGTCGTGCTGGTACCGACCCCGATTGCGGCAGGCCAAGAGGCTTATACCGGATACGGTTTCACCCGGAGTGATCATGAATGATCAGCCACCGACGGCACCAGGTCGTCGCGCCTACATCGCGGGCGTCGGAATGACCCCGTTCGCACGGGACCACGATGCGCCGTTCCAGGAGTTGGGTGCCAAAGCTATCCACATGGCGCTCGACGACGCCCAGATCAGCTGGCGTGATGTCGAACTCGTGATCGCAGGGGTGGTCGGGGGGTACCTGGGTGCGGCCTCGTCGATCGTGCACGAGATGACGTGGACTGGTGTGCCGACCGTTGCGGTGGAGAGCGCATCGGCGACGGGATCAGCGGCCTTCGCCGATGCGTTCGCGGCCGTCGCGTCGGGCCGCGCGTCATGCGCGGTCGCGGTCGGCTGCGGCAGCCTGACCGCTGCGCTCGGTCAATTGGCAAGTCATTCCGCCAAACCCACCTTGGCGGCGATCACCGGCGCGAACCTGCCCCCGACCACGTTTGCGATGCTCAAACGCCAGCGCATGCACGAGTACGACGAGCCAGCCGACGCCGCCCTGGCGGTGGTGGCGAAGAACTTGCGCAACGCCAGCCGCAATCCGTTGGCGCAGCGAAATACTGCTCTGTCGATGGCCGACATCAAAGCCTCGCCGATGTTGGCCGATCCGCTGCGTCGAGCGGAATTCTGCCCGACCGGTGACGGCGCCGCGGCGGTCGTCCTCACCGCAGCGCCTGCGCCGGTCGGCCCTTCGATACATGTTGCCGCCGCGGTGTCGGCCACAGATCAATGGCATCCGGCCGCGGCGTGCGCGCCCGATCCGGGCATCACCGCTCGCGTCGCGCAGGTCGCCTACCAGGCTGCCGGCATCACCGCCGATGATCTCGACGTGATCGCGGTCCACGACGCCTTCAGCGTCGAGGAACTTCAGTACCTCGAAGATCTCGGGGTGTGCCCACGAGGGCAGGCAGGAATCCAGTTGATGGCCGGTCAATTCGACATCGGCGGTCGCGTGGCGGTCAGTAGCGACGGCGGTCTGATCGGGCGCGGCCACCCTGGCGGCGCAACCGGGCTGGCGCAGATCGTCGAGTTGGTCAACCAACTGCGTGAGTCCGCAGGTGATCGTCAGCATCCCTGTCCACGAACTGGTTTGGCGCACATGATCGGTGCTGGCGGCACCTGTTTCGTGCAGATACTCCGGAAAGAGGCGTAACACCGATGACGGCACCCACACCTGATGCGCTCTGCGGTACCTATGCCGAGCTGATCGCGACGTTCGCCCACCGCCCGGATTCCGCTGTCGCGATTCGCGACGATCAGTCCACGTTGACGTACCACCAGCTGTACGGGCGGGTGGGCGCGGTCGCTGCATGGCTGTCCGATATCGGCGTCGCGGCCGGTGACACCGTGGCGATCATGATCTCCAACAGCGCGGAGCTCCTCGTTGTCCAGCTCGCCGTCCAGGCGGTCGGCGCCGTGGGCGCACTGGTCAATACCAACCTCGAAGGTCAGGCCCTGCAGCACATCATCGAGTTGTCCCAACCCATCACGACCCTGGCCGACCCCGCCTCTGCGGCAAGGCTGTGCGAACAATCGCTGAAATGCCACTCGACAAACGACACCGACATGCAAGCCGGCCTCAGCGGACACCGCGATCCGGCACCATGGCTTGATCAACGGTCCGGCACGGGCGCTGACCCGGCGTTCATCAGCTTCACCTCCGGCACCACCGGTGTCCCCAAAGGAGTTGTCCTCGACCAGACGACGAGCGTCAGGGCACTTTTGGTCGGCGCGGCGCTGGGCCTGCGCGACGGCGCGGAAACCTTCTACATCCCCACGCCCGCCTACCATGCGATGGGGTTGGCGTGGGCGTCGCTGGGACTGCGGCTGGGCGCCACCCTGGTGCTGCGCCGTCGTTTCAGCGCCAGCAAGTTCTGGCCGGATATCCGCGAGCACAAATGCACTTTTGCCTACTACCTCGGCACCATGCCCCAGATGATCTACAACCAGCCGGCGCATCCCGATGACGGCGCACACGATCTGAAGGCGTTCTTGGGCGGCGGCATGCCTGCTGAGATCTGGGTGGAGTTCGGCAAGCGGTTCAACGTCCAGATCATCGAGTCCTATTCAGGCAGCGACACCGTGGGCGCCTTCTCAAACTTCGGCAACGCGCCGGTCGGTTCCCTCGGTAAGCCAAGCCCGGACATCGAAGTCCGCCTCGTCGCCGCCGACGGCACCGACGTCCCGGTCGGCCAACCCGGCGAGCTGATCGTTCGGCCCAAGCAGCCCACCGACCAGCCGGCGATTGTGTACTTCCGCGACGAGGAAGCCACCCGCAAGAAGAACGACGGAGGCTGGGTGCATACCGGCGACGTGCTACGCGCCGACGCCGACGGCAACTACTACTTCGTAGACCGGTTGCGCCACATGATCCGGCGGCGCGGGGTCAACATCGCGTCGGCTGAGATCGAGAATATCCTCTGCGGGCACCGCGCAATCGCCCAGTGCGCGGCCGTCGGAGTTCCTGCAGCGCTGGGTGAAGAGGAGGTCAAACTCGTGGTGCGCCCGTCCCACGGGGCAGTCACCGAGGTCGACGTCGCGCAGATCGCCAGCGAATTGCTGCCGGAGTACATGCGCCCGCGGTACATCGAACTCGTCAGCGAGCTGCCGCTGACCGTTACGCAGCGAATCATTCAGTTTGAACTCAAGCGGAATTGGGATACCGAAAGCACCTGGGATGTCGAGCTGGGCAGGTATCCGTTCCAGAGCATCAGCGGATAGCCATGCTGTCTGCCGAGCAGCGTCAACTGCGCGACGCGGTCAGCGATTTCGTCGACCGGGAGCTGATTCCGCACGAGGACGACCCGCTTACCGCTGAGGTCGTGGATCGACTGTTCGGGGGCCTTCGGCGTCTCGGTGTGTGGGCACTCGGTGTACCGACGCGCTTCGGCGGTGCCGGCGGCGAGACGCTCGACCGAATCGTGGTCATAGAACAGCTGTCCCGATCGCATCTCGGCCCGCATCTGATCGGCCGGATGGGAGAGCCGCTGTCGATATTGTTCGCGGGCACACCGGATCAGCAGGAGCGCTATCTGCTCCCGGTAGTGCGCGGTGAGAAGCTGGGCGCATTCGCCCTCACCGAGCCGACCGGCGGTACCGATCCGGCGGGCAACATGACGACAACGGCCGTCCAGAACGGAAACGACTGGGTGCTGGACGGCCGCAAGACGTTCGTCAGCTTTGGTGACATCGCCGACTACGTCGTGGTTTTCGCGCGGACGGAGGTCAGCGCGGGGACCCGGGGCATCACACCGTTCATCGTCGACGCCGGTACGCCGGGCTTCAGCGTCGTACGCCGCATTTCCACAATGGGTTCGATGACGCCGGCCGAACTCGACTTCCAACACTGCCTGGTGCCCGATGCGAATCGGATCGGTGAGCCTGGTCAGGGTTTCGCGCTAGCTCAGCAGCTGCTCGGTACGGCCCGCCTCGAGATCGGCGCCCGCGCCATCGGCGTGTGCGAGCGACTCATCGACCTCGCGGTAACACAGGTGAACAACCGCGAATCGTTCGGCGCCACCCTCGCCCAGCATCAAGGGGTGCAATGGATGCTCGCCGATTGTGCGATCGAACTCGAAGCGGTTCGTAACCTCACCTACGGCACCGCGATCCGGGAGCACGACAGTGTCGCGGCTGAACGGATGCGCTGTTCCATCACCAAAGTGCTGGCGTCCGACACGATCTGCAGCATCGCCGATCGTGTCCTGCAGCTGTTCGGTGGGTGGGGCTACAGCACCGACCTGCCGATCGAACGCTTCTACCGTGACGTGCGGATGTGGCGCATCGTCGAAGGGCCCAACGAAATCCACCGAACCGTCAT
>JAAYXN010000210.1 GCA_012515885.1 Rhodococcus sp. (in: high G+C Gram-positive bacteria) | reverse complement strand
GCACCGATGCTGCTGGCATCGAGGGCATCGACGCGGCTATCGACCGCGCCAAGGCCTATGCCGACGCCGGTGCCGACCTCATCTTCACCGAGGCACTGCACACCGAAGCGGACTTTGAGAAGTTCCGTGCCGCCGTGGATATTCCGCTGCTCGCCAACATGACCGAGTTCGGTAAGTCGCAACTGATTCCTGCGAAAACCCTTGAGGGAATTGGGTACAACGCCGTCATCTACCCGGTGACGACGCTGCGTCTGGCGATGTTCGCAGCCGAGCAGGGTTTGCGTGAGATCGCTGAGACCGGCACACAGGCGGGTCTATTGGACAAGATGCAGCACCGCAGCAGGCTCTACGAGTTGCTGGATTACCAGGCATATAACGAATTCGACGAAGGCATCTTCAACTTCACGGTTGAATCGGCTCCAGAGACCACGAAAGGGCAGTAGCGATGACAGAGACAGCAGCTCCAACCATCTACAAGGGCCTAGCTGGTGTGGTGGTCGATACCACCGCAGTGTCAAAGGTTGTGCCCGAGACCAATTCGCTCACCTACCGCGGCTACGCCGTGCAGGATCTGGCGGAGCACTGCAGCTTCGAAGAGGTCGCTTTCCTGCTGTGGAACGGTGAACTGCCGACGCCAGAGCAGCTTGAAGAGTTCCGTCTTCAGGAGCGTGGGTTCCGGGCTGTCGATGACACCCTGCTTTCCCTCATCAAGTCTCTGCCCATCGCCAGCCACCCGATGGACGTTGTTCGCACCGCGATCAGTTACCTCGGTGCGGAAGATCCGACGGCGGGCGATAACTCGGCTGCGGCGAACCGTGTGAAGTCGCTGCGCATGATGGCTGTGCTGCCCACAATTGTCGCCGCGGATATGCGTCGTCGTCGTGGCCTTGACCCGATCGCACCGAGCAGCGACCTTGGGTATGCCGAGAACTTCCTGAACATGGCGTTCGGTGAAATCCCTGAGCCAGCGTTGGTGAAGGCGTTCGAGGTGTCGCTCGTTCTGTACGCCGAGCACAGCTTTAATGCGTCGACGTTCGCGGCCCGCGTTGTGACGTCCACGCTGTCCGACATCTACAGTGCCGTCACGGCCGGCATTGGCGCTTTGAAGGGACCGCTGCATGGCGGTGCCAACGAGGCCGTCATGCACGACATGCTGGAGATCGCCGAGGCGTCTAACGCCGAGGCGTGGATGAAGGACAAGCTGTCGCGTAAGGAAAAGGTGATGGGCTTCGGTCACCGTGTCTACAAAAACGGTGATTCGCGTGTGCCGACGATGAAGAAGGCGTTCATCGACATCGCCGAGCGCACGGACGGCACGAAGTGGATCGAGATGTACGAGATCCTCGAAGAGACCATGGTGTCGGCGACGGGCATTAAGCCGAACCTGGACTTCCCGACGGGCCCCGCCTACTACCTGCTCGGCTTCGACATCGAGGTGTTTACCCCGATCTTCGTGATGAGCCGCATCACGGGTTGGACGGCGCACATCATGGAGCAGGGTGAGGCGAATGCACTGATTCGTCCGCTCAGCGAATATGTCGGTGTCCCACAGCGTTCCGTCGTTGTGTAGGAGTTCGACGTAGCTTTACGAAATGGACCTTGTGGCCACATCGGCCGCAAGGTCCATTTTTTATAGCTTGCCGGAGATGTTGTTGATGGTGCTGGTGAGGATGTCGAGCAT
>JAAYXN010000209.1 GCA_012515885.1 Rhodococcus sp. (in: high G+C Gram-positive bacteria) | reverse complement strand
ATCGCGCGGAACGACCAGTAGGTGACGAACAGGTTGGGACGGTAGTTTCCGGGCCCGAACTGTTCTTCGTACTGTGCCTGGAGGTCTTCGACGCCTTGCAGTTCCACGCCGGTGAACTTGCCTTCAGCGAGGTACGGCAGCACGAATGGCACTTCGAGAACGTGTATCACGCTGTCGCAGTTGTTGTGGGTGCCGACCGTCAGGATCGAGAATTTCGGATCCATCTCGGTATGGCAGAGCGATTCAGCTGACGCCATCTTCATGGGCTGCTGCTGGAACATCAGCTTGCCCTGAATGTCACCGGTAATGATGAGCGCGATACCGGAAAGGACCATCACCAGCATTCCCAGGCGCGCGGCGGGCCGGTGCATCGTCTTGGCGTCGCTGACGAGAACCTGCGCTTGCTCTTCGGTGAGTTCGCTGCCGGGTTGCGTGGCCTTGCTGGCCGCGCGCATGTTCCGGACCATCCACCAACCAGCAATACCGGCCACGAAAGTGCCTGCGGTAAGGAACGCGCCCGCTACAGCGTGCGGGAAGGCTGCGAGTGCGGTGGGGTTGGTCATGAGCGTCCAAATGCTCGACAGCTCTGCGCGTTGCGTCTCCGGGTTGTACACGGCCCCAACGGGATGCTGCATGAAGGAGTTGGCGGCAATGATGAAGAACGCTGACGCATTCACGCCGATCGCGACCAGCCAAATAGTGGCCAGGTGTACAAGTTTAGGCAGACGGCCCCAACCGAAAATCCAGAGCCCGAGGAACGTGGACTCCAGGAAGAAGGCGACGAGACCCTCAAGAGCGAGTGGGGCGCCAAAGACGTCGCCAACGAAGCGGGAGTATTCGCTCCAGTTCATGCCGAACTGGAACTCCTGCACGATGCCTGTCGCGACACCGATCGCGAAGTTAATGAGAAAGAACTTGCCGAAAAACTTGGTGAGTCGATACCAGTGATCTTTCTTCGTGATCACCCACATCGTCTGCATGATCGCGATGATCGGGGCAAGACCGATGGTCAGTGGAACGAAGATGAAGTGGTAGACGGTGGTGATACCGAACTGCCACCGTGAGACATCCAAGACATCCATGGCAACTCCGAAACTTTGGCCCGTAGGACAGCTCCGTGCTTGGACGAGGCGCGGGCTGTGCGCTTCGGCCCTGCTGATCAAAGTACTGTGATTGGACCTGATATCGCAGGACTTTAATACTACGTCACGTAGTAGTTGAATGCCGTCATGAGACTCCCGTGATTCGGGACACCACTACCTACTGCCGCCGCGTTCAACGGCAAGATCAACCAGAGCCCGAAATTCGTCCTCAAATAACGGCTTACCCAGCGGAAGACCGTTCAACTTGCGCACCCGCGCAGCCAACGTCACCGACGACACCAGCCACACTCCCTCAGCGGTAATGAGGTCAGCGGTACGTAACGGCGTGTACTGGAACTGATACCCCTCCGAGACCGCCACCTCGAATAGCGCCTTCTGCGTCGTACCCGCCAAAATGCCCTGTTCCACAGGCGGAGTGATCAGTGTCTTTCCGCGCACAATCACCACACTCGAACGCGGGCCTTCCAACACTCGACCTTCGCTGCTCAAGAAAATCACGTCATCCGCGCCGTGTGCGGCGGCATAGCGCAACGCAGCCATATTGGTGGCGTACGAGAGGGTTTTCGCACCCAGCAGCAGCCAAGGCGCGCGGGCACTGAGGTCCACGGAGTAGCCGCGCTCAAGCGTCATCACCGACACTCCCCCAGCGCGAGCCTCCTCTACCCGATCCGGCAGGGGTGCCACCGTCACATACGACGTGGGGCCGCCGCCACTTTCGCGTCCACGAGAAAGAACAAGCCGCATCGCGCCTTCACGATCACCATGCGATTTTTCCCACTGCTCGACAGCGAGTTCGATTGCCAGACGCCACTCGTCAAGTTCCGGTGCAGGCAATCCCAGAGATCGCGCTGACGACACCAAACGCGTCAGGTGCGCCTCTGTTTGCAAGGCGCGGCCCTCGCGCACCAGCAACGTCTCAAACACACCGTCGCCACGTACCGACCCCGAATCATCGGCATGCAGGAACGGCTCATCGGCGTCGCGTACCTCAAGATCCAGCGTCACCAGCACACGATCGCCCACGTCATCTCCCACATCATCACTTCAGTCCGGGCAATCTCTTGTGCACCGGCCGCCACAAGAGTAGCCAGCCCGAGCCGCTACAGCAGACCCACGGTTACCGGATAGCCCAATGGGCTCACAGCACGGCCAGCCAGGTCAACCTAGGATGGACTCGTGGTCGACAACGAGCCTGTACACCCCGACCGAAATTCCACCGCCGCGAACACCCCCGCGCCCAGTCCCCTCCTGGCTGTCCCGGGTTCCGTTCCCGCCCCCGACGGCAGCGCTGATGCGGGAGTCGCTTGGCATTACGGAGATCCGTTCGCCGAAGCACGCAGCGCGACGCGCGCAGCTGTCGTCATCGATCGCTCCCACCGCGGGGTGTTCAAGCTAGAAGGCCCAGAACGGCTGTCCTGGTTGCACACCATCTCCAGCCAGTACGTCACCAACCTCGCTGACGGCACAAGCGCCGAAAACCTCAGCCTCGACGTCAACGGCCGTGTCGAAGAACATTTCGTTCTCACCGACATCGACGGCGCCACCTGGATCGACACCGAACGCGAACGCGCCGCTGCCCTCACGAACTTCCTCCGCAAGATGGTGTTTTGGGCCAAGGTCGAGATCACCGACGAAGACGCGCTCGGCGACGACGGCCTCGCTGTGCTGTCCATCCTCGGCCCGGATGCCGGGGCGACAATTGCGGCTGCTGCCGCGGCACTTGAATCAGCTGCCTCCGTCCCGACCGAGCCCTATGCCACCACCGCCCTTGCGGGCGGCGGATTTATCCGGCGGATGCCCTGGCCCACAGCTGACTCGTTCGACGTCCTCGTTCCGCGCCGTTCACTGCGCGCATGGTGGGACGCCCTCACCACTGCCGGAGCCCGCCCCGCAGGTATGTGGACGTTCGAAGCACTGCGAGTGGAGGCACTGCGCCCGCGCCTCGGCATCGATACGGACGTGCGCACCATCCCACACGAAGTCCACTGGATCGGCGATGTCACCGAATTCGGTGCCGTCCACCTCGATAAAGGCTGCTACCGCGGGCAAGAAACCGTGGCGCGCGTCCACAATCTCGGTAAGCCACCTCGCCACCTGGTCCTGCTGCATCTCGACGGCAGCTCCGACACTCTGCCCGAGACGGGCGAGCCAGTTCTCGCGGGCGGCCGCACGGTCGGCCGGATCGGCACAGTCGTTCAACACCACGAGCTTGGCCCCATCGCCTTGGCGCTCGTGAAGCGTTCCATCCCCGTCGACACCGAGCTGAGTGTCGGTACGGCAGCCGCATCCATCGACCCGGATTCCGTGCGGCTCGACGACCGCATCCAAGCCGGCCGGGCTGCCATCGACAAGCTACGCGGCCAGTAAAGGAACCCGAGCAATCATGGAGCACTGCGGCCAGCTACTCGCCGTCTGCGTCGTCCACACCGAACGCGACAGCGGTGTACCACGCACACCCCGAACCGCGATCGATAAGCGGCCACTCGAAGGCCCCGTACCGGTTACCGACAGCGGCGTCGGCGCGGACTACGTGTGCGATGTCGCGCACCACGGCGGGACATACAAGGCCGTCTACGCATACAGCGACGAAGAATCCCGACGCTGGGCTGACGAACTGGGCCGCGAACTCCCGATCGGCTGGTTTGGCGAAAACCTGCATGTCCGCGGCATCCCCACCTCAGACGCAGTGATTGGGGAACGCTGGCGCATCGGCGACGTCGAACTAGAAGTCACCTCCCCACGCACCCCGTGCGCGACCTTCGCGAACTGGGCGGGCGAACCGCAGTGGGTAAAACGGTTCACTGCCCGCGGCGATACCGGCGTGTATCTACGGGTGATTCACCCCGGCACCATCAGCGCCGGCGACACCATCACCCGGGCACACATCCCCGAGCACGGCGTCACCGTCCGCGAAGTTTTCTCGGGCACCACGGTAGAACGTCTCAACCTGCTCGTCGACGCCACCCGTCCCGGAACGGGGTCCGAACTCGCACCCAGCACGGCACGCAATATTGAGAAATATCTGAAGCGGGCGGGTCAGGTACCCCCGCCGCATGTCCTCGACCAAGCGGCACGCTGACGGTCGACCATCAACAAGCAAGGTGAGCGATGAGCGTTGAACTAGTTGAGGTAGTGCGGTCGGGTTTCCGCGAGTGTGTTCATCGCGGCTCACTGGTCGTCCTCGACCCCGACGGCGCAGTGCTGCTGGCGCTCGGCGAGGTGCATGCCCCGGTCTACCCGCGTTCAGCGAACAAGCCGTGGCAGGCAGTGACGATGCTGCGCTGCGGGTTCGAACCAGCAAGCACAGCAGAACTCACGTTGGCGACGGCCTCACATGAAGGTGAACCGGTCCATGTCGAAGCCGTAGAGGGCCTGCTGCGCCGGTACGGCCTCTCCGAAGCCAACCTGCTCTGCCCGCCTTCACTTCCCTCCAATGAACTGGCCCGCGCCGTCGTCCTCGCCCATGGCGAACCGTTGCGTCCGATCTACATGAACTGTTCCGGCAAGCACGCAGCGATGCTCGCGACCTGCGTCATCAATGACTGGCCGATCGACAACTATCTCGAACCCACCCATCCACTCGGCGTCGCCGTCACGCGCACGTTTGACGAACTGCGTGGCGATCTCGCCGAGGATGAGGAGCCGGATTTTGGCGTCGACGGTTGCGGGCTGCCGATCATCCCCCTTTCGCTGATTCAGGCGGCCGCGGGTGTGTCCCGTTTGGTGCGTAGCGAACCGGGAACCGCTGAACGTGCTGTCGCGGACGCGGTGCGCGAACATCCCTACCTTGTATCCGGGAGCGGTAAAGACGACCTTCGACTGATGTCGACAGTGCCGGGATTGTTCACCAAGTCCGGCGCTGAAGGGGTGCTCGTCGCGGCACTTAGCGACGGGACGTCGTTTGCGTTCAAGGTCGACGACGGCGCGGAGCGTGCGCGACTGCCGTTGGCGGCGGCGGTACTTCAGCGCCTCGGCGCGATCGAAGCGGAGGGCTCGGAAGGGTTAGCGGCACTCGCATCGACTCCGGTGATCGGTGGAACAGCGCGTGTTGGGACTGTCCGAGCAGTACCTGAACTTCTCTGAATCCATCCAGCCCGGAAGAAAAATAATGCCCTTTTTGTCTGTTTAGGTGGCTTCTACCTGGGGATCTTCCCAGGTCGCCGCAACAATGAGACCAACCAGACACAGCGGCAGAGGGGGGATGGGAGCGGAAGCGACTTTTCCACGCTAAAGTGTGTGGCAGGAACTTACACACTGATACGGGGCCGCCAAATTCCCCAGGCCGCCCCGCGAAAGCGCGAGGGGGTCAGCCATGGGCCGCGGCCGGGCAAAGGCAAAGCAGACCAAGGTTGCACGTGAGTTGAAGTACAGCGTACCGACCACGGATTTTGAGAGCCTCCAGCGTGAGCTCTCCGGTTCTTCGTCCCACCGGGACGACGTCTACTCAGACTCGCGTGACGACGAGGACGACTGGCGCCGCTGACCGACATCCCATGTCGGTGCGGCACGTGCGGTCGTACCGGTCATACACATGTGAGTGAGATACATATGTGAATGAGGGAGAGTCCACTGGGCTCTCCCTCATTCACGTGTCTACGGGTGCTTGTTCTACCGGTACGTGTTTGCTTGTTCTACAGGTACGGCGTCCATGGAAGCGTGCCTACGGGTTGGCCACCGCTACTGCCGTTGCCCCTCCTGCATTCCTTTCCACTCCCGCACGCTCCCCGCATGCGCACTCCCCACCTCTGACGGGGACAATGCCGCAACGGTTCCGTTAGATAGATACGCCGTCACATCGTCCGCCAACCGCCTGTGAGCACAATGCCGCAACGGTTCCGCTAGACGGATACACCGTTACATTGTGCCCACAGGGTGGGGCTAGCAGGTCACACCGCGATCAGAAGCGTGGGTGATCACCCAGGAGCAGAGCGCGAGTGGCGTCGGCATCCTGAGCCTTCTTGACGCTGCCCAGCGTCCAGCAGTCGATGTGGCGGGCTGTGAGCACCGCCAACGCGCGATCGACGTCCTCGGGGGCAACAATCGCAACCATGCCGACGCCCATGTTGAATGTCTGCTCCATTTCGTCGCGGACGACGCGGCCACGCTGAGCGATCATGCCGAAGATGGGGGCCGGGCTCCACGTGCCGCGATCCATTTCGGCTACGAGACCCGCCGGCATCACGCGGGCCAGGTTTGCGGCCAGACCGCCACCGGTGACGTGGCAGAACGTGCGCACATCAGTTTCGGCAGCGAGAGCCAAGCAGTCCTTGGCGTAGATACGGGTGGGCTCAAGGAGTTCCTCACCGAGGGTGCGTCCGAACTCGTCGACGTGAGCGGTCAAGCTCATGTGATCGATTTCCAGAAGGACCTTGCGGGCGAGTGAGTAGCCGTTCGAGTGCAGACCCGACGAACCCATCGCGATGAC
Organism: Rhodococcus sp. (in: high G+C Gram-positive bacteria); assembly: GCA_012515885.1. Classification (GTDB taxonomy): domain Bacteria; phylum Actinomycetota; class Actinomycetes; order Mycobacteriales; family Mycobacteriaceae; genus Rhodococcus_F. Next base: position 2,247 of record JAAYXN010000209.1, on the reverse strand, counting down.
GACGTCACCGGGGCGAACACGGTCCGGGCCCAGCACAGCGTCTGCTTCGACAACACCGACACCGGTTGCGGAAAGGTCGTAGTCGCCGTCAGCCATGACGCCGGGGTGCTCAGCGGTCTCGCCGCCGAGGAGGGCACAGCCAGCTTGGACACAACCCTCAGCGATACCGCCGACGATCTCAGCGACACGTTCGGGGATGACGCGGCCAACAGCGATGTAGTCCTGCAAGAACAGTGGCTCAGCACCGCACACCACGAGGTCGTCCACGACCATCGCTACGAGGTCCAGGCCGACGGTGTCGTGCTTGTCGAGTGCCTGGGCAACAGCGAGCTTGGTTCCGACGCCATCCGTGGAAGCCGCGAGGACAGGCTCTTTGTAGTCGCCTTTGAGCTTGAACAGTCCAGCGAAGCCGCCCAGACCGCCGTACACCTCGGGTCGGCTAGCGCGCTTAGCAAGCGGGGCGAAGAGTTCGACAGCCCGATCTCCGGCTTCAATATCGACCCCTGCCGCTGCATAGGAGGCGCCGGGGGTTGTCGGATCGTCGGTCATGGGGTGTGTACTCCAGCCTTGTCTTGCTTGTCGGATTGTGATGCTTGGCGTGCAATCGCAAGGTCCGATTGCGCTCTAACGGTACCGGACCGCGCCTGACCGGCCTGCTAGTGGCCTGACGGGGGCCGATTTATGGGCGGCTGAGTGCGTCTACGTTGTCGTTGTCGTGTGAGGCGGTGCTGCCTGCGGCGCTCTCCAGCATTCCTTCGAGGACGTTTTTGCCCATGGAGGAATCGGCGGGGAGTTCGATGGGGTATTCGCCGTCGAAGCAGGCCGCGCACAGCCGTGATGAGGGCTGTTCGGTGGCGCCGATCATGCCGTCGATGGAGATGTATCCGAGGGAGTCGGCACCAATGGATCGGCGCACACCTTCAACCATCTCGTCGAAGTCGGGTTGGCCGTCGACGGTGCCGCCCGCGCCGTTGGCGATGAGTTCCGCGGGGGACGCGAAGTCGATGCCGTAGAAGCAGGGCCACTTGACCGGCGGGGACGCGATGCGGACGTGGATTTCGAGGGCGCCGGCTTCACGCAGCATGCGGATGAGGGCGCGCTGGGTGTTGCCGCGGACGATGGAGTCGTCGACCACCACGAGCCGCTTACCGCGAATGACTTCACGCAGCGGGTTGAGCTTGAGGCGGATACCGAGCTGACGGATGGTCTGTGACGGCTGGATGAAGGTACGTCCCACGTACGCGTTCTTCATCAGGCCCTGCCCGTACGGCAAGCCGGACCCCTGCGCGTACCCGACTGCGGCAGGCGTGCCGGATTCGGGGACGGGGATGACGAGGTCGGCGTCGATGGGGTGTTCTTTCGCGAGGCGACGTCCAATGTCGACGCGCGTCGAGTGCACTGATCGTCCCCCGATGACGCTGTCGGGACGAGCCAGGTACACGTATTCGAAGACGCAGCCCTTCGGTTCTGGGCTGGCGAAGCGGGACGAGCGGACGCCGTCCGCGTCGATGGCGAGTAGTTCACCAGGCTCGATGTCGCGGACGAACGCGGCACCGACGATGTCGAGGGCTGCGGTCTCGCTGGCAACTACCCAGCCGCGATCGAGACGCCCCAGGCATAGTGGGCGCACTCCGTGCGGGTCACGCGCCGCGTAGAGGGTGTTTTCGTCCATGAACGTCAAACAGAAGGCGCCGCGCAGGGTCGGCAGCAGAGCCATCGCGGCCTGTTCGACGCTGGTGTCCGCGGCGGCATGCGCGAGGAGCGCACCGACGACGTCGGAGTCAGAGGTGGCGCCGGGGATACGGTCGTCGACGAGACCCGCTTCGCGGGCGCGGTGCGCGAGTTCCGCGGTGTTGACGAGGTTGCCGTTGTGACCGAGCGCGATACCGGTGCCCGCCGCGGTGGTGCGGAAGATGGGTTGCGCGTTCTCCCACGTAGTCGATCCCGTGGTGGAGTAACGGCAGTGGCCGACGGCGACGTGCCCGGGCATTGCGCCGAGCGTCTGCTCATCGAAGACCTGACTGACCAGGCCGAGATCCTTGAACACCAGCACTTGGGAGCCGTCAGCAACGGCGATGCCCGCTGCTTCCTGGCCGCGGTGCTGGAGGGCGTAGAGGCCGTAGTAGCTGAGTTTGGCTACGTCCTCGCCCGGTGCCCAAACACCGAATACGCCGCACTCTTCCCGAGGCTCATTTTCCTCGACATCGTTGGCGGTGGCGGAATTGATCTGGCCGGGTGCGAGAAGGT
>JAAYXN010000208.1 GCA_012515885.1 Rhodococcus sp. (in: high G+C Gram-positive bacteria) | reverse complement strand
TGAAAACCTGTCGCGCAGGCGGTGCAGCGCACGATGGCCACTGCCGGTCGCACGGTGTCGTTTTCGGCGCTGCTCCTGGTGTGCGCTTTCCTCGGAATGCTGGTGTTCCCCCAGGCAATCGTCCGCTCGTTCGCATACGGCGGCATGGCCGCCCTCGGCATCGCCGCCCTGCTCTCCCTGACCGCACTGCCAGCAGCACTGATGCTGCTTGGGCATCGCATCAACGCGCTGTCGTGGCGAGCAGGAGTCGTCGAACGTAGCGAAGAACGCGCCATCCGCTTTTGGGGTGGTGTCGCAACGTGGGTGATGCGTCGTCCCCGCATCATCGCCGCATCCATCATCACACTGCTGCTTGTACTGTCGGCCCCCATCTTCAACGCGCAAATCGGCGAACTGGACCACAGCGGCCTGCCGTCCGGTCACCCCGCCCGCGTGAGCGTTGATGATCTGTCGGACAACTTCCCGCTCGCCAACAACGGTGCGACGGTGGTGGTGCGCAGTCTCGACGGCAGCGAACCGCAGGCGATGGATGTCTGGAACGCGCTCTCGGCCACCGAGGGGGTCGCTCAGGTTGTCCCGGTGGGCGCGTCCGGCGACGTCGTAGCCCTCCGTGCGTCGTTTACCGACCCCGACCGCTCGCCCGCGGCGATGGAGACTGTCGAACGCTTGCGAGAGATCCCGGCACCGGAAGGGACCGAGATCCTTCTTGGCGGCCTCAATGCACTGACCGCGGACGGACTTGAGGCGATGGCGGATCGTTTGCCGTGGATGTTCTTGGTGATGATCTCGGTGACGTTCATCGTGATGCTCGCTGCGTTCCGGTCGATTGTTCTGCCGATCAAGGCGATCGCGATGGCCGCGTTGAGCCTGACGGCATCGTTCGGAATCTTGACGTGGGTGTTCCAATACGGTCATGGCGCGCAGCTTCTGGGCGTGGAGCCGGGTCCGCTACCAGGCACCATGGTCATTCTCATCATTGCTGTCGTGTTCGGTTTGTCTACGGACTACGAGATCTTTCTGCTGTCACGCATGGTGGAGGCACACGAAAACGGTGCGGATACCGAAGAGGCTGTTCGGGTGGGTATCGCCCACACTGGCCGCATCGTCACCGCTGCGGCAGCTCTCCTTATTGTGGTGACGGCGGCGTTCACAATGTCTGAGTTGGCGATGATGCGTTTCATCGGAATTGGGATGATCATTGCCCTGCTGATTGACGCGACAATCGTGCGAATGCTTCTGGTTCCGGCACTGGTGAAACTCATGGGACCGGTGAACTGGTGGCAGCCAAAAGTGATGCAACGCAAGCGAACAGCCAGTTCCGAATCGGAAGTCAAATCAGATACGGCGGTCCCGGTAAATATCTGATAAACACCACACACCATTCCATTCGCTATTTCGGATGGCTTGCGAAATTATTATGGGAACATGATGGTTGAGATTTCACTGAGCATTTCGGTACCTAGTTACGAAAACTATCGTTAACTGTTTCCTGCACGTTTGCCAATGTAGGCAACGATTTAATTTCCATTATGGACTCTGATTAAAAGCGGCACTATTGTTCGCCCCGATCGACATCCTTTTTGGTGATGAGCACCGGTATCCCTGGGTGAAGTCTGTCCAAAATCACCCAGTCCGGTGTTCACACCCATTCGAAGAAGCACAGGAGTGACATGGTGGAGATAGCGGTAGTCGGTATTGGTTGCCGGTTCCCCGGCGGCGTCGACAGCCCGCAATCGTACTGGGACTTTCTCATCGGAAAGGGCGACGGAATCGTCGACATCCCAGCGGATAGGTGGAACGTCGACAAGTACTACGACCCAGACCCCGACGCACCCGGCCGGGCCTACACCCGTCGCGGCGGCTTTCTCAGCCAGCCCCTTTGGGACTTTGACCCCGAGTTCTTTGGCATTTCCCCGCGCGAAGGCTCGCTGCTAGACCCCCAGCAGCGACTGCTGCTTGAGGTCGCATGGGAGGCCCTGGACGACGCCGGCGCTGCCGGTCGCGTTTCCGGTCAACCTGTCGGCGTGTACGTCGGTGGCTTCACCAACGACAGTATGGGAGCGCGTCTTTCCGCTCAGGCGCGCCCGTTCATCAACGCGCACAGCTCGATGGCGTCCTCGTTCACGCTGCTGTCGAACCGCATCTCCTTTGCCCTCGATCTTCAAGGGCCGTCGATGACGATCGACACCGCGTGTTCGTCGTCGCTTGTCGCGTTCCATGAAGCAACCCAGGCCATTGAACGCGGCGAGTGCGAAGCCGCGCTCGTTGGCGGCGTCACCGTAATGACGCAGCCTGAAACCTTCATCTCCATGTGCAAGGGCCGATTCCTGGCCTTCGATGGTCGAAGCAAATCCTTCGACGCATCCGCCGACGGCTACGGCCGCGGTGAGGGTGTCGGCATGGTGCTTATCAAGCCCCTTGAGGCTGCGCTGCGTGACCGTGACCGCATCTACTCGGTGGTCCGCGGTACCGGTTCCAACCAGGATGGGCGCACCATCGCACTGCCCGTACCGAACCCCGTGTCGCAGGAACGACTGGCGCGCCGCGTGTACGCCGAGGCCGGTATCGACCCGGCTCAGGTGGGCTACGTCGAGGCCCACGGCACCGGCACGTCCGTTGGTGACCCACTGGAGATGAAAGCGCTCGGCGGCGCCTACGGCGCGGTGCCGGGACGTACCACTCCCCTGCCTGTTGGCTCCGTCAAGGCCGCGATCGGCCACACAGAGGCCGCGGCCGGTATCGCATCGGTCATCAAGGCCTCACTGACCGTTTACCACAAGCAAATTGCGCCCCAGTCGTGGCTGGAGAACCTCAACCCCGAGATCCCCTTCGACGATCTGAAGTTGCGGGTTCCTGTCGAACCAGAGCCCTTCCCCGATCACTATGAGAAGGCGATTGTCGCCGTCAACGGCTTCGGCTACGGCGGCACCAACGCGCACGTCATTCTGGAAGAGCCACCAGCCCAGGCACGTGAGTACCTCAAGGTTGATGACGCTTCGCCGATCTCCGCGCGTTCGGTCAACGTGTTCCCTGTTTCCGGGCGAACTGAAGCCGCCGCTCGTGAACTTGCTGCCGCACTGGCGGATCAGCTCGCTGACGGGGCAAACCTGGCCCAGTTCGTGGACGCTGCATGGACCCGTCGTGCCCATCACCTGGCACGCACAGCTTTTGCTTTCACTGACCGCGAAGACCTCGAAGCGCAGCTGCGTGAGTTCGCTTCAGGTGAGGGGCGCGCCGCCGCGCACGTCCTGCCTGAAGGCCCCGTTGATCCGGTGTTCGTGTTCTCCGGCATGGGTCCGCAGTGGTGGGCAATGGGACGCGCCCTCCTGCAGGAGGGCGGTGTTTTTGCGGAAGAAGCAGCCCGCGTCGACGCCGAATTCCAGCCCATTGCAGGGTGGTCGATTATTGAGGAATTGCTGCGCGAGGAGGACAGCTCACGCGTCACCAAGACGGAGATCGCCCAGCCCGCGAACTTCCTCATTCAGGTGTCTCTGGTTGCCGAGCTCAAGGTCGCGGGCATCCGCCCGTCTGCGGTTGTCGGCCACAGCGTCGGTGAGGTGGCGGCGGCCTACATTTCCGGCGCCCTCAGCCTCCACGATGCACTGCTGGTCAGCTACCACCGTGCCCGCTTGCAGGCCACCACTGCAGGTTCCGGCGGCATGCTTGCTGTTGGTCTGTCCGAAACTGATGTCGCTCCGTGGATTCCGGGCGACGGCAGCATCTCGATCGCAGCAATCAACAGCCCCAGCGCCGTGACGCTTGCCGGTTCTGATGATGCTGTGGACGTGCTTGCCGAGCAGCTCACCAACGAGGGCATCTTTGCGCGCAAGCTCAAGGTTGAGGTGCCCTACCACAGCCATCTGATGGACCCGATCCTCGGCGAAATCGCGCAGACCCTCGCTCCCCTGCAGCCGTCGGCACCAGCGATTCCGCTGTACTCCACGGTCACGGCAGCGCCGGTGACCGAAGCGACGTGGGGCGCCGAGTACTGGTGCGAAAACGTGCGCCAGCCAGTGCGTTTCGCTGACACGGCTACCGCCATGATCGGCGCTGGCCACCGCGTATTCCTCGAGGTCGGGCCGCACCCCGTACTGAGCGGCAACCTGCGCGAAATCTTCGTCCGTACCGGTGACGCGGGCGCTTCGGTACCCACGTTGGTGCGCGAAGCCGACGACCGGGGCAGCCTGCTCAAGACCCTGTGCAACCTGTACATCGCGGGCGCACTCCACACCGCGGTGGCACCGTCATTCGACGTCTGCACTGCCGAGAGCCCCATCCCGTTCCTGCCGCTGCCCCGCTACCCGTTCCAGCGTCAGCGCATGTGGAATGAGCCGGAGGTCGTGGCGTTGGCTCGCCACGGCGATCCGAACGCCTTCTCGATGCTCGGTGACCGCTCCGAACCCGCCGAGGATCACTGGCGGATTGAACTGGCGTCATCACAACTGCCGTGGCTTCGTGACCACGTCGTCGACTCGCTCGTTCTGCTTCCCGGCGCCGCGTACATTGACGCCGCGCTCAGTGCCGCGGCTACGCGTACCGGCCGTGATGCGGTGTCGGTTCAAGACATTCGCTTCGTCGCACCGCTGGTGATCGATGAGCATTCGATTCCGGTGCTGGAGTTGATTGTTGAACCAACGACCCGCCGTTTCACTCTGCGCTCAAAGCCCATTGACGAAACCAACTGGACGACCAATGCGTTTGGTCGACTCGTGGAAGGGCCGCTGCACGAGGCTCGTAGCGACACCAACGCACCCGCCGACGCCTACCGCGTTCAGGGCAGCGACCTGTACACCGCGCTCGCTGCACGTGGCCTGCAGTACGGCCCCGCGTTCCAGGGAATCGTCCACGCCGATGTCGCCTCCGATCGGGTCGTTGCCCAATTGGATCTGTCGCATCTGACTGGCGGTCACTACACGGCGCACCCCGCCGCGGTCGATACCGCACTGCAGTGTGTCGCCCTGTTGGCTGGCCCGGAAAGCGGCGACGGCGCAGTGGTCCCCGCAGCCGTGGGCACCATCCACCGTTTCGGTCCGCTTCCGCAGTCACCGATCGTCGTCGTGCAGCGCACCGGCACCGCACCGCTGCGTGCGCGGATCGATATCGTCGAAGCCACCGACAACGGTGAGCCTGGCCGCGTCGCACTGTCCATGAACGATGTCGTCTTTGCCCCCGTCTCCCCGCCGCCGTCCACTCAGGCACGACTCGGTCGACTGTTCTACGAACCGGAGTGGGAACCGCGCGATGAGCGCGACATCACCGCCGCAACGGCTGATGTCGCAGGCGACTACGCGCTGATCTTCGCGTTCGGTGAGCAGACGGCGCAGCGCGCCGAGCAGATCGCTCAGTCTCGCCCCCACAGCCAGATCGTGACCATTGCCAGTGTTGATGGACTCGATCAGGTTGCAGCGGATGCCATCACTGCCTCAGTCGCCGTGCCTCAGACCACGTCAACGACTGCGATCATTCTCGCGGCACCTGAATGGTCGCCGGAAGACAACACGTACGGCGTCGTGTCCGTAGCCCGCGGCGCCACATGGGCACTGGGGCTCGCAGACGACTCAGACGGACACAAATCAGCGAGCGCCCTCAAGGCCGTCATCGTTGCTGAACGCGCATTCTGCCTGCCGTCCGATCGAGATCCCGCAAATCCGGCCGCCACACCACTGGCCGGTGCTCGCCGCTCGCTTGCCAACGAACAGCCTCAGCTGGCGTGGCGCTTGGTCGATGCCGAACCGGGCACCTTCCTCAGCACGCTGCTTGCCGAAATCGTGGGTATCGGAACGTATGACGACGACGACGCCGACGAAGTAGCTCTTCGTGAAGGAACGCGGTGGGTCTTGCGGATGCGCAGGTCCTACAGCAACCACCTTGACGCGTTCGATGTTGCGCGGCCGCTGACAGATACGGAAGCCAACTTCGAAATCGAGGCTCCAGCCTCTCGACTGCTCAGCGACCTAGCGCTGCGCGAGGTGTCCCGACGTGAGCCCGGCCCCGGCGAAGTAGAAATCAAGATCGACGCCATCGGCCTCAACTACAAGGACCCGCTCAAGGTCATGGGCGTGCTCACCGAGAAGGAACTCGACGGCACCTACTACGGCACGAGTCTGGCCCTCGAAGCCGGCGGTGAAGTTGTCCGAGTCGGATCGGGCGTCGAAGGCATCGAGGTCGGCGACCGTATGGGAATCGGCGTGCCCAATATGGGTCGGCGCTACGTCACGACCCGCATTGATGAAGGCAACACCACGAAGGTCCCCCATCACTTCAAGGGCGAACAGTGTGGCTCCACCCTGCCGTTCCTGACTGCCGAATTCTCCTTCACCGAGCTGACTCGTGTGCGCCCAGGAGACACGGTGCTCGTGCATGGCGCGGCTGGCGGTATGGGCCTTGCCGCAGTGCAGGTCGCTAAGCGACTGGGTGCGCGCGTCATCGGTTCCGCGAGCACACCGCAGCGCCGCGATGTTGCGCTCGCTGCCGGCGCCGACGACGTCGTCGACTCTCGGTCGGTGGGATTTGCCGACGAGGTCATGCGTCTGACCGAAGGACGTGGCGTCGACGTCATCTACACCTCGGCACCTGGTGAAATCATCGCGCAGAACCTGCGTGTAGCAGCCGAATTCGGTCGGATCATCGATATCGGCAAGGCCGACATTTACACCGGTGGCGTCATGGACCTGGCGCCGTTCGACCGCAACCTGTCGTTCTTCGCGGTCGACATGGACCGAATGATGGCGTTCCGGCCTCAGATCGTTCGCGACTACACCAACCAGGTCGTCAAGTTCCTCGACGACGGCACCTACACGTTCTTGCCGTACAGCTCTTTCCCGCTGAGCAAGATCGCTGAAGCATTCGAAGCTGTTGCGCGTTCCTCGCACACGGGCCGCGTGGTGCTGATGCTTGATGAGCCCGAACCGATGGTTCGCCCCCAGATTCCGGACGCGAACATTTCTGCGGACGCCTCATACCTGGTTACCGGCGGCTTCGGAGCGTTCGGGTTGGCTACCGCACGCTGGCTGGTGAACTCCGGTGCCCGCCACCTCGTCCTCGTCGGACGCAGTGGCGCCACCAACGATCAAGCACGCGAACAGCTTCAAGCCTTCACGCAGCAGGGTGTCGAAGTGATCGAAGAACGCGTCGACGTCGCAGATTACGACGCCGTCGCGGCGATGATTGCCCGCGCAGCCGAGCATTCCGCTCCCCTGCGCGGAATCTTCCACACCGCGGGCATCGTGTGTAACCGGCCAATTCACGACATCACCCCGGAGACACTGCGAGAGACGTTTGGACCCAAGGTTGCCGGCGGCGAAAACCTGCACCGCGCAACAGTTGAGTACAACGAGGGCAACGGGCTCACGCTCGACCACTTCGTTCTCTACTCGTCCGTGAGTGCGCTCACCGGTGGTACCCCGCAGATTTCGTACTCAGCGGCCAACTCCGCCCTGGACGCACTCGCTCAGTCACGGCAAGCTCAGGGCCTACCCGGACTCGCCTTGAGCTGGGGCGCAATGGGCGGCGGCGGAATGGCCGAAGCCAACGAGGAAACAGTCCGCTACCTGGCGCTGCTCGGTTTCCGCCCGATCGACATGGATCAGGCAACTGCCTACGTCGAAGAATGCCTACGCCTGGATCTCCCGCACATCGCGATCATGGACATCGACTGGGAAGCGTGGGGCACCACCAACCCGGCAGGCATCCGCAACCCGCGGTTCCACGAACACATCGCTGCGGCCGCAGCAGGTGGCGAAGGTGCGTCCGCGTTGCAAGCGGAAATTCTGGCTCTGCCGGAAGAACAGCGCGGCGAGGTCATCACGTTCATCCTTGCCGAGCAGTTGGCGATCGTGATGGGTATTCCTGCCGAAGGCGTGGACCTTCACACTCCACTACCCGACCTCGGTATGGACTCCCTGATGGCCGTCGAGTTTGCAGCGCGGGCAGGTAAAACTCTCGGCATCGAGGTGTCAGCTCTCGAATTTGGACGCGGATCAGGACTGTCGTCCATCGGCACGAAGATGGCCGCAGTTCTTGGCGACAGCGACCGCAAGGCCACAGCTCCCGCAGCACCGGCCGCGCCCGTCGAAGCACCTGTACCCACACCTGCAGCAGCTGATGCGCAAGCACCAACGGAAGAGGCGACGGTCTCGTGAACGATTCCCGAGAACTCGCACGCAAACTCCTCGCGCGCAGCGCTAGCGCTTCTGCTGGCTCTGCCGCACAGTCCCCTGCCCCGGCCGCTTCGGCGGCCGGGGCAGGGGGTGCTGGGCACACCCAGGCCCCCTCATCGTCCACACCTCACGAGCAAGACCTCGCGAACATTGGCACCGCGAAGATGCCTGGGGCAATGAGCACTCACGCCGTTGGAAGCAAGCCAGACCGGTCCTTTAACGACCACCCCGATATCAGCCAAGCGAAGCAGCTACTGGACACGATGGAAGCGGTCTTTACCGCCGGCAATCTGCCGAACCCGTTCTTCGCGCCCCACGAAGGTAAGAACGGCGTCACATCCCGCTACAACGGGCGCGACCTCATTAACTTCGGCAGCTTCAGCTACCTCGGACTTGCCACCGACCCTCGCGTGATCGACGCAGCAAAAGCAGCGATCGATACCTACGGAACGTCGGTGTCCGCCAGCCGCATCGTCGCTGGCCAGATCCCTCTCTACGAGGAACTTGAGCAAGAACTCGCTGCCATCTACAACGTCGACGACGCAGTGATCACCCCGAGCGGATACAGCACCAACTCGGCGCTTATCGGTTTCCTCCTCGGTCCAGGCGATCTCGCTATCTGCGATTCACTCGTCCACAGTTCAGCGGTCTCTGGAACCCGGTGGTCC
>JAAYXN010000207.1 GCA_012515885.1 Rhodococcus sp. (in: high G+C Gram-positive bacteria) | reverse complement strand
TTCACCCAGGACGACGCCCACATCTACTGCACCCGTGAGCAGATGGCCGACGAACTGACCAAGCTGCTGGAGTTCGTTCTGCAACTGCTCAAGGACTTCGGGCTGGACGACTTCTACCTCGAACTGTCGACCCGCGACCCAAAGAAGTACATCGGCGACGAGGAGACCTGGGAGGAAGCGACCCAGATCCTCGCCGACGTTGCTGCCGCGTCGGGTCTGGAGCTGCGTCCGGACCCAGAAGGTGCTGCGTTCTACGGACCGAAAATCTCAGTGCAGGCACGCGACGCGATCGGTCGGACCTGGCAGATTTCAACCATTCAGCTTGACTTCAACCTGCCGGAACGGTTCCAGCTCGAATACACCGCCCCCGACGGTTCCCGGCAACGTCCGGTGATGATCCACCGGGCCCTGTTCGGTTCGATCGAACGGTTCTTCGGTGTCCTGACCGAGCACTATGCGGGCGCGTTCCCACCGTGGCTTGCCCCAGTGCAGGTGCTCGCCATTCCGGTCGCCGAGCCGTTCTTTGACTACGTGTCAGATGTTGTCGATCAGTTGCGTGCGCGTGGCGTCCGCGCCGAAGCCGACCTCGGCGACGAGCGGTTCGGCAAGAAGATCCGGACCGGCGCCAAACGCAAGGTTCCATTTGTTCTCATCGCAGGTGGGGAAGACGTCGAAGCCGGTGCGGTCTCGTTCCGGTTCCGGGACGGTCGGCAAGACAACGGCGTGCCGGTGGCTGACGCAATTGACCGGATCGTCGCTGCGATCGAGGCCAGAGAGCAGGTGTGATGGAGGTATCACCGGAAGGTCTTTGGTCTGACGCGCCACTTGGCGGTGTCGAAGACGGTTTCGAACGGTTGTGGACACCGCACCGGATGACCTACATCAAAGACGGCGCCCGGTTGACTGAGCATTGCCCGTTCTGCGCCATGCGCGAAGAGGACGACGCGGGTGGCGCGAACGACGCCGGTGGAGCAGACGTGGGCGATGCGCGCGACGCTCTCCGGGCCGACGACGGAGCTGGGGCGCGTGACGGCGGCGGCACGCACGCTGCGAACTCTGCGCACGTTGCGAACTCTGCGCACGACCAGGCGTCTTTGGTTGTGTACCGAGGTGAGGTTTCGTTCGTCGTACTGAACCTTTACCCGTATAACCCAGGTCACCTGCTCGTCTGTCCGTATCGGCACGTCGCCGACTACACGGACCTAACAGACGTTGAAACTGTGGAGATTGCGAGCCTGACGAAGACGGCGATGGCGACGCTCCGGATGGTCTCTGGGGCGCACGGGTTCAACCTGGGCATGAACCAAGGCGCGGTGGCTGGTGCCGGGATCGCTGGACACCTGCACCAACACGTCGTGCCCCGGTGGCGCGGTGACGCGAACTTCCTGCCGATCATCGGTCAAACCAAAGCACTACCCGAGCTGCTGGCGGACACCCGGGACCGTCTCGCGGCCCACTGGGGTGAGGTCTGATGACGCCACCTAGTGACTACGCCGTCAAAGGTGAGGTGCCGTGGCTTGCGGCCCACTGGGGTGAGGCTTGATGCTGCGCAACCTGCGGGCGTTCTTCACGAAACTCTTTACCCCACCGGCCAGGCTTTTGTTAAGGCTGGGGATCTCACCTGATGTAGTCACCCTGATCGGCACTCTCGGGGTGATGTTCGGAGCGCTTTACTTCTTCCCGCGCGGCGAACTGTTCATTGGCGTCATGGTGATCACTGCGTTCGTTTTCGCTGATCTGCTCGACGGGACGATGGCACGCATGGCCGGGCGTTCCTCGAAATGGGGATCTTTCCTCGACTCGACACTCGACCGGTTAGCGGATGCAGCGGTGTTTGCCGGTCTCGTGCTGTATTTCACCGGGCAGGAAGACCGCTTACTCGATGCGA
>JAAYXN010000206.1 GCA_012515885.1 Rhodococcus sp. (in: high G+C Gram-positive bacteria) | reverse complement strand
CGACGACTCGACCTATGCGTGGCCGATGACAGGTCCGCGGACTTCGACGCCCACTTCCGTGACTCGCACATGGACAGCGACGGGGTCGAGACGATCGTGCACGAGTACACCGTTACCGGTTCGGTGGACACGTCCACGCGGACCATTACCGCGGTCACGGCGGACGTGCGGGTGCTGCCGTGGCAGGAATGTCCCGGTGCGATCGCGAGTGCCCAACGTGTGCAGGGGTTTTCGCTGACGGAGCTGCGCGGCCGTATCCGCGGTGAGTTCGTCGGTACGAGCACGTGTACGCACCTCAACGACACACTGCGTGCCATCGGCGATCTCGACGCGCTATTCGACTTGCGCTCAGGGCTCGATGACGTGTGACGGGTCGGGTCGTCTGTCGGACGACGCCTGGCTGTAATCGCCCCAGGGACCGTCGCGTTGTTCAACGGCAGCCCGAACACCCTGTGAGGCAGCTGTTTCGACGAAGCCGAGCGCATCGGGGGTGTTGCGCATCAACCCGTCGAGGATACCGCCCAGCGTTTGGGTCGACGCCAGACCCATGTTCTCGTAGGCCTGGTTGACGATCAGCTTCTGGGCCTGAAGTTGGGACAGCGGAATCTTCGCCAGCTTGGCCGCAACCTCACGGACCCGGGTTTCGAGGTTCTCGAACGGCACCGACTCGTTGATGAGTTCAATTGCGGCAGCTTCCTTTCCGGTCAGTGATTCACCGGTCAGGGAATGCCACTTTGCCTTCGACAGGCTCAGCCGGTAGAGCCACATACCGGTGAGGTAGGCACCCCACATGCGGGCGTACGGCGTGCCGATGACGGCGTCGTCGCTGGCGATGACGATGTCGGCGCACAGCGCGTAGTCGCTGGCGCCGCCGACGCACCAGCCGTGCACCTGGGCGACGACGGGTTTGGATGCCCGCCAGATCGCCATGAACTTCTGGTGCGGGCTGGTCTCCCGCGCGCTGACCATCGCGAAATCCTTGCCCGGGTCCCAGCGGCCGTCGGTGTTCATCGCCTCACCCCAGTGGGTGAAGCCGCCGCCGAAATCGTAGCCGCCGGAGAACGCGCGGCCGGCCCCGCGCAGGATCATCACCTTGACCGCGGGATCGCGCTCGGCCAGGCCGATTGCCTTCTCGATCTCGTCGGGCATCGGTGGCACGATGGTGTTGAGCTGATCGGGCCGGTTCAGCGTGATCGTCGCGATCGGTGCTTCGGCGGCGTAGAGCAGGGTCTCGAACTGCGGCGTTGTCGGCATCTTTCAAGTTTGGCAGAGGGGTCGATGGTCCAGACCCGTCGTGGCGGAATCTTCAGTTCGGAGCCGGAATCCCGACGTCGTCGAAGGCCTTCGAAATGGCCGCGAGCTTCTTGGCCTTCACTGCTTGTGCACTGCGACGGAACAGGCTCTTGGCAGACAGTTCGAGCGCGTCGCGGCTGGTGCTGAACCCAGATGTAGGCGCCAGCCGTTGCGTGAGCGCAAGGTAGAAAAGCGCAGAAACCTCTTGGGGTGTGAACAACAGGTGCTCCCCGTCTTTGGCCGTGATGATGTTGAAGGCAGCCTTGTTGTGGATTCCGCTGTTCGTGTGTACCCCGCCGAAATCGCCCTCGGTTGCCAGGTAGTCGTTCATATGGTCGGGCTGTCCGCGTCGCGGCGGATCGCTGATGTCCCGTAAGGGAATTCCGGTACCGCTGAGGTCTTCGCCCATCTCCCAGTCTCACTCCTCGATGTCGTCCTCGTGGGCATTGGCGATGATGATGCCGAAAATATCTGAGTAGCTCTCGTTCAGCGCACCGGGCTCATCTTGATATTGCAGCCCCGCGGTGTGGTCGGTGAGCCCGTGGGTCATCTCATGCGCGACGACATCGATTGCTGCTGCGTATGATCGGAGCCTGCCGTCGATCATCCGCTGCCCGTAGACCATTTGGGTCCCGATCCAGGCGGCGTTTCGCCATTGCTTTGGCGTGTTGTCTCGGATCGAACGGCAGTTGATCGATGAAATGAACCGTCCCCCAGTGCCATCCAGACCGTTTCGTTTCAGCGTGTGGAACAGGTAGTCGGCGACCTGCTGCGCATTGGCGTGGGCGCTCACGGCAGCCGAACTCCACGGTTGCGGTGGGTTAGCCACCGGAGCGCCGGGAAGGGCTGCGCGTTGCAGTTCAATTCGACGAAATTCGAAGTCGTAGGTTTCGATGCGACGTTCCGAATCGACTAGCCGGGTATTGCCATTCTCGTCACGCTCGGCGCGCACCCGTCGGCTGTTGCCTAATTCATCGGCGATATCAAGCTCTTCTGGTGTCCACACGATGGATTGTGTACGCGACAGTTTCGTGACCAGTTCTCCAGAATGCGCATCTACCACGTAGTCGAATACTTCGGGAAGTGCGGTCGGTTGGCGGGTGGATGCATGCTCTCCACGCCGCGGAACGTTTGTGGCGATATATACGAGCCGCCACTTTTCCGCCTTGGTGTCGTAGTAGTAGTTCAACGTGGGTGGCGTCGTAAGTGGAAGGGCGTCCTCACCCGCGTCGCCGATTATTATTTCCTGGGCATCTGCCGGCGATAGCTTGGCGACCGAATCGACGTCCGTGGGTGCGCCGAGCGCGGTATTGACGGCCAGCATTGAATTGTCTTGGTCGAGCTCGATACTGACCAATGAGCCGTACACCGGAATCTTTTGTACTACCTGTTCGAACTTGACCACCGTGGAGTCGGTGAGCGGCACGGTCTCAGTGCTCAGGGTGCGGTACTCCGTCGTCACGCCCTCGTCGGCCAAAGCCGGAATCTGCGGGCTTTCGATCAACTGCGTCAGATACTGGCGTGCGGCCGTCTCGGGATCAAGCTTGTCGCGAGCCAGTGGAGCGACGGCGCTCGATGTCGCCAATTCCTCGTTGATCGCGGCGAGTGTCG
>JAAYXN010000205.1 GCA_012515885.1 Rhodococcus sp. (in: high G+C Gram-positive bacteria) | reverse complement strand
TCGCGATGATGAGCACCAGGATCGGCGACATGATGGTCCCGGGAGTGAAGTTCAGCAGGCCCGCGCCGTGTCCGTCGATGAAGATCCACGTCAAAATGCCGAGCGTGGAACCCAAGCCGAGCGCACTCATCAGCGCTGCCTTAATAGGCAGAACCAGTGAGCCGAACGCCAAGAACATCAGCAACGTGGTGGCGAGGACAACCATGACCACCATGAGCGGCAGGTGGTTGAGTAGCGCGGCGATCGAGTCGTATTCGATCGCGGGCGTGCCGCCCACCAGGATGGTGACGCCGTCAGGTTTATCCATCGACCGCAAATACTCGATGGCAGGGGCTGCGTTGTTGCGGTCAATCAGACCGGCATCAAGGACAGCGACCTCGGTGCTCGACGACGCGACGTGGAACGACTGGCCGTTGTCGCGGACGACGAGGCCCGGCGCGCCGTCGGCTGCCTTAATGATGCTTCCGACCTGGGCCCCGCTGGCGCCTTGCACGACAAGCCGGATGGGTTCGGTACGCATTTCCGGGAACAGCTCGTCGAACTGTGCCTGAGCTTCACGCGTGGGATGGCCGGGCGGCAGGTACGTCTCGTTAATGCCACCGAACTTGATTCCGGTGAGCGGAACAATCAGAAGCAGCAGGCCGACGACGATGGGGATGGTGACCTTGAGCGGGTTGCGCATCACCCAGCGGGTCAGGCGCCCGAACATGCTGGCTTCGATTTCCTCGGCGCTCTTGGTCTGGCGCAGACGTTTGAACGTGAGCGCATCGACCTTGCGGCCGATGATGGCGAGGATCGCGGGAAGAATGGTGATCGACGCGAGTGCGGCCACTGACACGGTCGCGATGGCGCCGTAGGCCACGGACTTCAAGAAGCCCTGCGGGAACAGGATCAGACCGGCAAGCGCGGCGATAATGGTGGTCGCGGAGAAGACGACGGTGCGTCCCGCGGTCATGACGGTGCGGCGTACCGCGGCGTCCACGGCATACCCTTCGCCGAGTTCTTCACGGAAACGGCTCACCACAAATAGCCCGTAGTCGATCGCGAGGCCGAGGCCAATCAGCGACACCACCGGCGCCACGAACGAGTTGACTTCGGTGAAGTTGGTGATGAACCGGACGATGCCGTTGGCGGCAACGACGGTGAGGCCACCAATAATCAGGGGGAGCGCGGCAGCAACAACACCACCGAACACGAAGAACAGCAGGACACCGACAGCGGGAATCGCGATGAGTTCCAGACGCTTAATGTCGTTGGCCATCGTGTCATTGAGCGCCCCGGCCACCGGCTGCAAACCAGCCAGCTGGATGTTGAGGCCATCGCCGTAGAAAGCATCTTTGACTTCGCGGAAGTTCGCGGTGATCTCGGTGTCGTTGTCGCCGACAATCGCAAACGACTGGACCGCGAACTGCCGGTCATCAGAGGCTGCCGCCGTGGACTTTAACGCGGTGCCGACAGTGAAGAAGCCACCGTTAGTTTTGGCAATGTACTCAGGATGGGCGGCGAGGACATTCTCAAAATGGGTGCTGACCTGGCTTTGAAAAGCTGGGTCGTCGACCGTCGTACCGTCCGGTGCCCGCACCAAAACAACAACGTCACCCGCGGTGTCACGTCCAAACGTCTCATCCGAAAGGATCGAGGCGGCCGTGGACTGTGATTGTGGGTCATCCCAACCGCTTTGGCTCAGATGATCTTGGAGCGATAGGCCGTAGCCAGCGAGCCCAAGCATCGCCGCAACCATCACACCGATCACGGTGAATCGTGCTCGGTAGACGATCCTTCCCCAGCTGGCGAACACTGATCAACTCCTACTCGGCAGCGCTTTTCCGCCCGATAAGCAGGGCAGAGAGCGGTCGGAACGGCTGCAACCAGGCACCCTCGTCAGGCAAGGTGTCGAGACTGATCCGCGGTAACGGTTCCCGGAACACACCGGGGATGTCTTCAAGGTCAACGAAGTCCAACAACTCCGACGAGACCGCCCAGCTGGCGTGCTCCCGGAATCCGAGTACGTGGACTGGAACGCCGGTTGCTGCGATGTCCTCCAACGGTTCACGAAAAGCCTGACCGTCGGCCGACGCCACCATGACGCCAGCTAGACCTTCGCTGTGCCGCAGGGAGATGTGGCTGAGCATGTCGGAATCGACATCGCTGTCCTCATCAACCTTCGGCTTGGCGAACACCGCGAAACCCACATTACGCAAGGCTTCGACCCACGGACGGACAACATCCGCGCTACCTGCGGCGATGTTGGTAAACACGGTTGCTTCGGGTTCCAGATTGGTGCCGGAAGCCGCAGAAATCTCGGCCGTCCGGTTGAGCAGCCAGCGTCCCAACGCGTCAAAACGCGGACGGTAGGCCGCTGTTGGGCGGCCGCCGAGGATGGCGCCGAGGCCCATGTCCAGGTTGGGTGCGTCCCACACGAGCAAGACTCGACGCGCACCACGTTCGCCGCTGGAAAGTTCGCTGCCTGATAGCGCAGTGTCGGCGCTGAACTCTGCGTCGAGGGTGTTTGGTTCGTGTTCGTGCAAGCTCATGACTTGATCCTGCCCCAAATAAACTCGTTGATCGCGCTTCCCGCGCGATGTGCCTTGTCTTCAAATTTCGTCACTGGCCGCTCGTGAGTCATGGGCGATTCCCAATCGAGAGCGGTCAGTGCCGGTTCGGCGTTGCCGTATTCGGCGATCCACTCGGCGTAGTCAGCGTGATCGGTGGCGACATGCAGGACGCCGCCGGGTACGAGCCGACTGGCAATGAGCGCGAACGTCTCTGGTTGCAGCAGCCGTCGTTTGTGGTGACGCGCTTTCGGCCACGGGTCAGGAAAGAACACGCGAACACCCGTCAGGGACGACGGCGCCACCATATTTTCGAGTACCTCGACGGCGTCACCGCGCAGTACGCGGATGTTGGTGATGTTGTCGCGTTCGATCTGCGCCAGCAACTGCGCCAGACCGGGCCGGTACACCTCGACAGCCATCAGGTTGACGTGCGGTTCTGCCTTAGCCATGGCGGCGGTGGCCGTACCGGTTCCGCAGCCGATCTCCAGGATGCGGGGAGCGTCCCGGCCGAACCATGCGGTGGTGTCGATGAGCTGGTCACCAACATCCATCCCAACTACTGGCCACATTCGGTCCCACGCACCCTGCTGAGCGCTTGTCAGTGACCCTCGACGTGAACGGAAACTGGTGACTCGGGGGTAGAGCCGGGAACCACGCGAGCGTTCAGAATCGCCATCTTCGTGCTGGTCGGACGGGTGTTTGTCCGAATCGGTGGACGGCGGTGTTTCCTGGTCTGCGTGGTTCACCGGTCCATTGTCACGCATGAACCCCAGTTCAGGCACACGGGTCTGAAGTAATGGTCGAGACTTTGTTAGCCTCGGGCGCAGGTATCTGCCCACGTTAAGGCAGTATGTGGGGGTTGCAAACTTCACTCTGTGAGAAGTCTGTGGATACGAGATGTGGAACTTCGCGAGCGGTAAAAGGGGGCCGGCAATGAATGGGTACGACCAGCAAGCGCGTGACTTGATGGAACAACTCAATACGCTTGAGCGCGCGGTTGCCGCCGTCGACCCACAGGCTGCGCAGGCGGTGGGCGCAGCCATCGAGGCCTATCTGACGCCGATCCGCCTTCAAGTGGTCGGCCGCGCTGGCGTGGGCCGCACATCGGTGGCTGCCATCGTCGACAAGCTGGGTTCGGTGATTTCGGGCGGTCGATACGGGCATCCCAACCCCATCCAGCGTGTGGTGGCTGTCGCTGAATGCGGCGCTGTTGATGCGCCGGGCGGGCAGGAACCGCAGATTGACGCCGACATGGTCGTCTACGTTCTTGTTGATCCGCCGCGTGACGCCGATCGCGCGATGTTGGCGGACATCGATTCCGTCGTCGCCGTGCTCAACAAGGCCGACACGTTGGAGGATCCGCAGGCGCGCGCCCAGTC
>JAAYXN010000204.1 GCA_012515885.1 Rhodococcus sp. (in: high G+C Gram-positive bacteria) | reverse complement strand
GCCCTGATAGCCGTCGTCACCATACGATTGGGCGTTGGCCGCGGCGAACTCGGCGATCGCGGTTTGATCGACGTACACGCCCCCGTTGCGGACCCAGACCGGAAACGTCGCCAAAGCCACCGCGGGGTTGACCGGCGAGACGCCGGTGTCAACGTCGTACCGCCAGCCGTGCACGTCGCACACCACTAGGTTTCCGTCGACATGCCCGTCGCCCAACAGCGCACCCCGGTGTGCGCAGCGCCCGTAGAGCGCAGAGACGTGCTCACCGCGCCGGATGATCACAAGGTCCACGCCCGCCGCAGCGGTGGCGAAGGGAGCGTTGTCAGCCAGGTCGGAAAGGGATGCCACCTTCACGCCGGTTGTCGCTTCTGGTGTCATCTTTATGGGCTTTCCTCTGGTTAGTCGGGGTGCTCGGCGTCGTCGAGCAGGTGCGCCCGGATCTCGGCATAGGCGTGCGTGAATAGCCTGACGTCGCGGGGACTGAGCAGGTCGAATACATTGCGCCGCACCGTCGCTACATGCCCCGGAGCGGCCGATTGCAATTTCGCGAACCCGGCTTCGGTGAGCTCTGCAAAGAGGCCCCGCTTGTCCTCCGGGCACGGGACGCGGCGCAACCACCCGGCGTGCGCGAGCCTGTTCACCGCCCGAGTCACCCCGCTGCGTGTCGTCACGGCGGCCCCGGCGATCTCGCTCATCCGCAACCGCCGCTGCGGCGCCTCGGACAGCAATCCGAGAACCTCATAATCCGCGAACGAGATGGCGGCAGTGACTTCCAGCTGACGGTCCAATGCCCGCAACAGCAGCCGAGTGCTGTCGAGATATCCACGCCACATCTGCTGCTCGGGCTCGCTGAGCCATTCCACCTCCACCATCAGCAGACGTCCATGCTAGTTGCTAGCGAAACTTAATATCGCAGTACACCACACCCGCTGATGATATTACCTTCGGTGCGCTCACCGTGTCTGCCACGCGTATTCCGGGGCGATAGCCGTGGACGATCGGCTCCAGGTAGGGGCATTGCGCGTGGATTTTTAGTTTCGCCATCAACTAAGAGGCGGTCCGAATCGGACCCCTAGACCCGTGCGGGTCCGCGGCGGCAGTACGGAGTCACGTCCCGCACGACGTCCACGTCCAGGGGTCCGTCACGCCGAACAGCCTGGCTGCAAGCTAGACGCGTTCTACCGGGGCGGTTGACCAAGGAACGGGTTCTGCGCCGCCGATGCCCCTTGGGCTCGTTGCGCGACGGTCTGAGCCAGCGCGTTCAGCAAGGGATTTTCGTTGACCAGCGCGCGCTGCTCTTCTTCGGACAGCTGGTAGAACGTCCACAGTCCCCACGCCGCCGGCCGGACGTACAACGTCACTTTCTGACGGCGGCCTTTGGCCTGCGGCAGCATCGCGGGCACTGGGACCACCCGGTCCAACGTCACCGCGCTGGTGAGTTCCTGCGCGAGCTTCTCGATATCCACTGCGTCCTGAAGCTCATACGCCGACGACTGATGAGTCTGGTGGGCCGGCCCCTGCAGCGCCAGAAACCACGCCATCCTCGCCTCCTTTGCTCGCTATCGACGTCAGCGTAAACGAGGTGCTGCGCGCGCCGGCGTGCCGGGCGCCGGTGAGCTGGGGAGCACAGCGCCTTTTGACCCACCGGGCAGTTTGCGCGACGACGTTCGGCAGCCGTTGCCTCACGCAACGTATCTGCGTGGAATTACACATCCTCGACGAGGAGAAATGCGGCGTATACCACGCTGGCAGCTAACGCAATGACGAAATATCCGAAACTTGTCGTTCGCCACATTTTGGCGCTGTGCCAGCGTTTTCACGTGCCTGTCGTCGTGAAATGCGATAGTTGCTGGCGAAACTCTATTGACGTCGACGAAACCCGGGGGGGTTTTCATGATGGTCGCCGACCGAACCGATTCGCACAGCCCGCGCCCCGCAGTTGCGCGCCTGCATGGCGTGAACCGCATCGCCGGCACCGGTTACGCCAAATACATCGGTCGCGTTGGGGCCCTCGCCGTCGCCCTGGGTGTCGCGGGCGTCGTTGCCACCTCGCCCGGCGTGGCATGGGCAGACGGCACCTCCTCCTCCTC
>JAAYXN010000203.1 GCA_012515885.1 Rhodococcus sp. (in: high G+C Gram-positive bacteria) | reverse complement strand
GTGGTGCGGTGGGCCTCATCGCAAATGACAAGGTCAAAACTATCGACACCCAACTTCTGTGCTTCAGCGACGGCCGGTAGCGACTGATACGTCGTGAACACGACGGTCAGCCCCTTGGCTCGCTTGCGGTGCCCCATCTCGATAGAGAGCTTGGCTGGATCGGTAGTGACCGGGATGGCGACATCGTGCACTGCGACATCCTCGGCGGAACGAGAGACCTTCCCGTCCGAACACACCGCGAATGCACGCAGGTCCAACTGGCACTGGGCAGTCCACTCGCGAAGGGTTTGCGACAGCAACGAAATGGACGGGACAGCGAAAAGAATGCGCGCTGAACCGCCGTTCTCTACCGCTGTGCGCTCAGCAATCTTCAACGCGGTGAAGGTCTTGCCGGTACCGCACGCCATGATGAGCTTGCCGCGATCGTTGCCGGGCGGCGAAGCCCTTGAATACCGCCTCGATGGCTGCGCTTTGATGAGGGTGCGGCTCGTGCCGCTTCGCTTCGGTGACGGCTACTTCCAATTCGCCAGCAGGCCACGCTACATCCCACGCGATCGGGGACTCTGCGATCTCGGCAAGGCCGATCCGCTGCACCGGGATGGACTGGTCCTCAAGGGCATCCTCGGCATTCCGGCCCCAACGATCCGTCGTCGAAATGATGACGCGATTGGTGAAGGGCTTCTTTCCCGATGCGGTGAAGAACGAATCGATATCGCCTTTAGAGAGAGTATGCGTCGGCTCATAGAACTTGCACTGGACGGCGGTGTACTCGCCGGAGTCGCGTTCCCGGGCAACGAGGTCGATGCCGGTATCTGGTTTACCGTCACGTCCAGGCCAGTCGGTCCAGCGCCACACCTCGTCGTACTGCTGAGAGAGAAGCGGGTCCAGCTGGAAGTAACGGACCATCAGATGCTCAAACTTTGTCCCGCGTTCGGAATTAGATGGGGCCTGACGAAACGCGTCGATTACCTCGTGCACAGAGCCCATGGGTGCTCAACCTTCCGCAGCGACAGCCACCATGACGATGACCTAGTGGGACGACCAAATAGGGGTCAATCTTGCCCTGCCGTGTGCGCACCCATCCGACGGGGTGCCCCAAGTAACTACACCTCAAGTTACCGAATCGGCGATGCGGCGAGGGTTCCTTCGCGAGACAAGGACGTGCGCTAACCCAGCAGCCGTCGTACGTAACCAGCGACGTCGGCGGGGCGCTCTTGTAGCACCATGTGGTCGCAATCCAACTCGATCTCCGTCAACTGATCGCCCAAAAACTCGCGCATCGCGCTACGGAACTCGGGCGACACATACGGCGGCTGCACCTTCATCGCTTGAACCAGCACTGTCGGCACCACCGCACCCGGAACAACAAAGGGACGGGCCAGCTCACCCCACACCGTGATGATCGCAGGCATACTCATCCGCCAATTCACCCGACCATTCGGCAGCGGCACCAAATGCTCAGCAATCTCAGCGTCAAGAATCTCGACAGGCACATCAGCCCACGCGCCATGAACCTTCTCCGAACGGGCCTCCGCCTCATCGGTGTAATCCGGCGACGCCACCGTCGAATCCGCAACCTCACTCAGCGCATCGGCCGGTAGCCCCAACGCGGGATCGAGCAACACCAGCCCGGCAATGCGGTCGGGAATCGCGCGAGAGGTATGCAGTGCCAGCGCCGCACCAAACGAATGCGCGACGACGATTACCGGGCGGCCCGGCGCATATTCATCAAGCGTGTCGACGATGGCGTCGACATGCGCCTCGATATTCCACGGCGGCAAAAACGACGAGCGCCCATGACCCAACAGATCCGGCGCCAACACCCGGGTATCAGGGAAATAGGTCTGCGCCCAGTTGCGCCACCGCAGTCCATGACCAGTAATTCCGTGAAGCGCGAGAACGACCGGGTCTCCAGGAGACTGGTCCGCGTCAGCGAGGTCAGGGCCAAAGACATACGTGTGAAGTGCAGGCACGACGCCACTATGCCGCACCGCAACCGGGAATGCTCGCCCGCACGTTCAGCGACACAGAACGCTGCTCCGCACGTTCAGCGACACAGAACGCTGCTCTGCACGTTCAGCCACACAGAACGCAGGCTCCGCACGTTCCAGGTTGGTGACGGCGCACTGGTCCGCACAGTTTTGTGTCGGTGCCCTCTGGTGGAATGAAAAGGTGACTTCCTCTTCGGCTACCGGAACCGATCGCCCCCAGGTGCGATTGGTGCATCGGCCTGCCGTCGCGCCGCCGCACCGCGAGTGGGAAGGCAGCGCCGCATGGGTGGTTGCTGATACCGGCATCGAAGACGCTCGCGCTGAAAACACCGAGGCAGCGTCTGCCCAGGATGACGCGCAATTGGAGATGTTCCCCCTCCACATCGGCGGGTGGCGGCCCTGGCAGGTCCTCGGCGGTCCAGGCACCGGCAAAACCTCACTCATCG
Organism: Rhodococcus sp. (in: high G+C Gram-positive bacteria); assembly: GCA_012515885.1. Lineage (GTDB taxonomy): Bacteria > Actinomycetota > Actinomycetes > Mycobacteriales > Mycobacteriaceae > Rhodococcus_F. Next base: position 2,610 of record JAAYXN010000203.1, on the reverse strand, counting down.
TGGACGCCGCGGTACACCGTATTCGCGCCGGAGCCGACCCAGAGTCGGTGCTCGTACTCGCGCATTCACGTCGCGCGGCAGTGGCCATCCGGGAACAGATCACCGCCGCACTGCTCGCTGCCGGTGGAGATCGGCCCAGGGCTTCTCGTGAACCACTGGTCCGCACCATCCACTCGTATGCGTTCGCGGTCCTGCGCCTCCAAGCGTCCGCGCACGGCAACCCGCCGCCGCGGCTCATCACCGGTGCCGATCAGGATGCCGCCATCCGCGACATGCTGCGCGGAGACATCGAGGACGGCGCACACGATTGGCCCGACCGGTTGCGGCCAGCGCTCGCGACGTTCGGCTTCGCGGCCGAATTACGCGACTTCATCATGAGAGCCGCCGAGCGAGGTCTCGGTCCCGAAGACCTCGTGGAACTCGGCCACAAACACGACCGCGACGCGTGGGTCGCGGCGGGACATTTCGCAGCCAGGTACGAGCAGGCCACGCTGCTTCGCGCGTCAGTGGGCATTCACGCGCCAGAAGCAACAGCGCCCGCACTCGACGCGGCAGAGTTAGTCAGTGCAGCCCTCGACGCCCTCGCGACCGATATCGACTTACTCAACCGAGAACGTGATCGGCTGCGCCACATACTCGTTGACGACGCACAACACCTCGACCCACAGGCCGCCAAGCTTATCCGCCTCGTCGGAACCGGTGCAGATTCGGTCGTCATTGCCGGAGACCCAGACCAGTCGGTGTACGGATTCCGCGGCGCCGATCCATCGTTTCTTGTTGGCCTGGCGCAGCGCGGCGATATTCACCAAGTGGTGCTACCGACGAACTACCGGGCCGGTGCCGCCGTCGCCGAGGCCAGCAAAAAGATTTTGGGCCGATTGCCTAACTCGGGGCCACAACGCCACTGGGAGATCGCGGCTACTCCCGAGATTGATGACGACGCAGTCGAGTCGACGGCGACGGTCCGGCTCGCCACCTCGCCAGCCAAAGAAGCCGCGATCGTCGCCGATACGCTGCGCCGCGCCCACCTCACCGACGGGGTGGCGTGGTCAAACATGGCGGTGATCGTCCGATCAGTGCCCGCCAGTTTGGCGCCGCTGCGGCGCGCGCTCCTCGCCGCCGGTGTACCCGTCACCACACCGACCGACGAGGTGCCGCTCGCTCGCCGTCATGGCGTTGCCTCACTGCTGTTGGTGGTGCGCGCAATCATTGACCGCGACTACACCACTGATGACGCACTCGCCCTCCTGTCAGGCCCCATCGGCGGCGCCGAGCCCGTCGCGCTCCGGCGACTGCGACGCGGAGTGCGGCGCGGAGAACTTGAGGCGGGCGGCGATCGAGAGTCGTCAGACATCCTGCGCAGCATCATCGTTGGCAACAACGAGCCAGTCGTTACCGCACTCACCGACATTGAAGCTGCGCCACTGCGCCGGGTCGGACGAGTCATCGACCGTGCCCGCAAAGCATTCGAGTCGGGCGGCGGTCCCGAAGAAGTCTTGTGGGCAGTGTGGCGTGCCAGCGGACTCGAAAAGCGCTGGGCAGCGGCCTCGCTGCGCGGCGGGCCCATCGGTGCACAAGCGGACCGCGACCTCGACGCCGTCGTCGCGCTCTTCGACGCCGCTGCCGGGTATGTCGATCGACTGCCACGCGGCGGGGTATCCGGGTTTATTGAGTACATCGCCAACCAAGAAATTCCGACGCTCTCACGCAACCAGCCGCTGGAGACGGACGCGGTCACCATCCTCAGTGCTCACGCCGCAGCGGGACGCGAATGGGACGTCGTGGCTGTAGTGGGCGTCCAAGAAGGAGTGTGGCCGTCGCTACGTGCCCGCTCGAGCCTCCTCGGCACCGGCGATCTCGTGGACCTCGTGTCCGGCGTCAGTGACCTCGACCCATCGACGCGGCTCTCACGAACGGCGCCCCTGCTCGCGGAAGAGCGGCGCCTATTTCTGCTTGCGTGCAGTCGAGCACGCCGCGCGTTGCTGGTCACCGCTGTCGATGCTGCGGGCGGCGACGCCGAGCTCATCCGATCCCGGTTCATCGACGAACTCGCACTTGATGGTGCGGCAGCAGACGGCGACGGCAGCGAATTGCCACCTGAGATCACGGAACCACCCGCGCGGATACTGTCGCTGACCGCACTGGTCGCTGAACTCCGCAGCGTCGTATGCGATCTTGAAGCGCCCGACGATCAGCGCGAACGCGCGGCGGCATCGCTGGCCAAGCTCGCCCAAGCCGGGGTCAAGGCCGCGCACCCAGATCACTGGTATGGGCTTGCCGATCCCAGCACTGTTGAGCCGCTGTGGGATCCAGGCGGCGGCCCGGTCAAGCTGTCGCCGTCGAGGATTGAACTACTGACGAGGTGCCCACTGCGCTGGCTCCTGGAACGCAGCGGCGGCAAGGACGGCGACAACGTTCATGCCGCGAAGGGCACGCTCGTGCACACGCTGGTTCAAGCACTTGCTGGCAACATCGATCCCCGTGAAGTTGACCGCGCTCTGGAAAAGGCTTGGACAACAATCGATCTCGGTTCACCGTGGTTTTCGCGTCGCGAACTGAACCGCACCCGAGTCATGCTGGAGACGTATCAGGCCTGGATGGCGGCAACCC
>JAAYXN010000202.1 GCA_012515885.1 Rhodococcus sp. (in: high G+C Gram-positive bacteria) | reverse complement strand
TATGCTGCTGCTCGGTCGGCGTAAGCCCCTGGCCCGTGTCGTTCACTCGCAGTTCGACCTGTTGCTGAGCCGCGTCGACGGTTACGTCGGTTGTAACTCGTCCGCCCTGGTGCGTGTACTTGACGGCGTTATCGATCAAATTGTTGAGCACCTGCCGGAGGTGCGCCGCGTTGCCAAGAATGATCGCCGGTTCCAGTCGCCCCGTTATCAGCTCAATGCCGCGAGCGTCGGCGACGCCCGTGAACATGTCAACCGACTTGCTCGCTAATACGCTCAAGTCGACCGGCTCCATTCGGGCCGTCGGCAGATCGGCCTCCGTCTCCGCAAGCAGTAGCAGTTGGTTCACCAATGCTTCAAGAGCGCCGCATTCCTCGATCACGTCCACCATCAAATCTTCATACTCCTCGGGCGAGCGCTCGCCGTTGAGGGCGACTTCAACGGAACTACGAATCGCAGCCAGCGGCGTCCGCAGTTCGTGCGCGGCGTTGGCCAGAAAGTCGCGTTTAGAGTCTACATAGACGGCGATTCGATCGAGCAGGCCGTTGATCGTGAGTGCCAGCATGTCGAGTTCGTCGCCGGAACCGCGAATGGCAAGATGCTCGCCTAATCGGATGGGACGGAGCGTCGCGGCCGTGGTGATGATGTCGCCGATCGTCCGGGCCGCGCGCGAGGCCAACCAATAACCGCAGAGAGGCGCCGTCAGCAACACTGCGCCGGCCGCCAAGAGCACCCACTGATCGATGCGGGCCATGTCGGCGCGAATGTGTTCGAGCGTTGCGCCAACCTGAATCATGCCGACGCCGTCGACGGGAGGCGACAGCGGCTGCCGAACCACGCGAAAGCCGTCGAAAGAGATAGGAGATTGATTGCGCTCCAACGGGAGCGTGGGCGCTCGGGCCGGAGCATCAGGACTGAACCAGATCGACTCTCCGTCTTCACCAAACAGGGCGACGTACCAGCCGCGGCGCTCGTGTCCTTCTGCCATTCGTGTGAGCCCTTCCCGCAGCGCCGGGCGTCCGGCGGTCGTGACGCTGCGAATGGCAAGCTCGATCTCGTGAACGTCGTCGACCAGTACTTGATCCAGCTCGTGCACCAGCGCCCAGCGTACTCCTTGCCGCAAGCCAATCAACGTTACGAGCGCCGTGACGATGACGACCGCCGCATTCCAGGCGGCCAGTCGAAAGCGAAGTGTGCGCCAGACGGCACCGCGAGACGGTTGTAATGGAGTAGAAACCACGCGTCCTCAATGTCGATGTGCGCGTCAGGGGCGGCAGCACGAACGAGGTGAAATCATTAGCCAACGTTTATACCCCGCGTAGCACATATCCCCGTCCGCGAATGGTGTGCAATAGCGGTAGATCGAAATCGCGGTCGATTTTTCCGCGCAGCCGCGTGATGTGAACCTCGATGACGTTCGTGACGCCCTCCCAGTCGGAATCCCACAGGTGCTCGCTGAGCATCTTGCGGGTAAGCACCTGGCCGGCGTTTCGCATGAGAAACTCAAGCAAGCTGAACTCGGTCGGCGTCAGATCGATCTCGATGTTGTCGCGCGTTACGCGACGGGTCGAAAGATCGAGTGATAACGGACCGACGCACAGGTGCTGCGAAGTGAGATTGATAGACCGTCGCGAGACGGCCGACAGCCGGGCCAACAGTTCCGGAAACGAGAACGGCTTGATCAAATAGTCATCGGCCCCGGCGTTCAGCCCCGCGACGCGCTCTTCCACGGACCCCAGCGCCGTGAGGATAAGCACCGGCGTCTGAATGCCCCGCGAGCGAACTTCGCGCAACAATTCCAGCCCCGATAGATCCGGCAGCATCAGATCGAGCACAATGGCGTCGCACTTCTGAGCGGCGGCCTGGCTGAGCCCCCTCGCGCCATTATTCGCCAAATGGCAACGATGCCCGGCGTCCTCCAGTCCGCGGCGGAGGGCCTTGCCGAGCACTTCGTCGTCTTCGACTACCAAAACGTCCATGGTTGAACTGCAATACGAATTGATCGGCGCCAGCGGCAAACGTTGCCGGGGGCGCCTTGGACGCCTCTCAATTTTTACGGCGAATCGGCGGCAATAACGTCGCTGGGGGCTGGATTACGGATTTGTAATCTAGATCCGCTGTCCGGCGCCGATCTGAGCCAGTATACCATTGAGAGATCACGAAAGGACGGCGTCCTGCTGACCAGCCACGCGGCGCGAGAATCGTCGTCTATCTGAGCTACGTCGCCCGCCCCGCCCCTGTCCTCCCATCTGGAGGCGATCGCCAACGTGCCCGAAATCGCCGCGCAGGATCGCCCTGCTGCTGTGCCCGTCCAGCCTCCCGACTCCCCCGCCAACCACCTGCAGCAGCTCATCGAGCATGCTGCTCATGTGCTGCCGTCACAGGGACCGCTGTCGGTTTTCGTCCATCACAACACGATTCACTCGTTCGAGCACCTGCCGTTCACCGACGCGGTGGAGCGCGCAGCCGATGTCTACGGCTGCCAGCCTTACTTGGCGGAGGATTGTTACCGCCAAGAATTGGCTCGCGGCCGCATCCTGCAAGAAGACCTC
>JAAYXN010000201.1 GCA_012515885.1 Rhodococcus sp. (in: high G+C Gram-positive bacteria) | reverse complement strand
TGGCCGACCCACGTCGAGGCTGATTCTGGAGCTACCCGCTTTGCGCTGCGTCGCGTGGTCGGTATTGATCCGGCTGCGCCGACACCGTGGTGGATGCAGCGTCGTCTACTCCTGTCCGGTGTCCGCCCAATTTCGGCTGCCGTGGACGTCACCAACTATGTTCTGCTTGAACTTGGCCAGCCGCTGCATGCTTTCGATGCCGCCAAGCTCACCGGTGATCTCGTGGTGCGCCGCGCTAAGGCAGGGGAGAAGCTCACCACTCTTGACGGCACAGAGCGCACGTTGGATGCCGAAGATGTCGTGATTGCTGACGACAGTGGTGCGATCTCGCTCGCTGGTGTGATGGGTGGTGCGAGCACCGAGGTAAGCGCATCGACAACGGACGTACTTCTCGAAGCGGCAACGTGGGATCCGCTCGCAGTGTTCCGTACCGGCCGCCGCCACAAGCTCGGTAGCGAAGCGAGCAAGCGTTTCGAGCGCACTGTTGATCCAGAGCTTCCAGTGGCGGCACTGGATCGCGCAGCCGCGCTGCTAGCGGAGATCGCCGGTGGCCGGATAGAGGCTGGGCTCACCGATATTGGCGTCGCACCGGAGCGTTCAGCTATTCGGATGGACCTGGATCGCCCGGATCGCGTGGCTGGTGTGACCTACCCCAACGGAACAGCGGCACGTCGCCTCACCCAAGTCGGTTGCACCGTTGACATTGATGTCAAAGACAACGGTCAGGGTGAGCTGGTGGTCACTCCGCCGAGTTGGCGACCCGACCTCACGGCACCTGCTGATCTCGTTGAAGAGGTCTTGCGGCTTGAAGGCCTGGAACAAATCCCATCGATCGTTCCGGCTGCGCCTGCGGGACGCGGTTTGACCCCGACGCAGCGTCGTCGCCGTTCGGTGGCACGGACCCTTGCCGGTTCGGGCTATGTCGAGGTTCTCCCTCCGGTGTTCTTGCCTGCCGCGGTCTTCGATACGTGGGGACTCGATGCCGACGATCCTCGTCGGGTCACGACCAAGGTCCTCAATCCCCTGGAGTCGGATCGGCCGGAGCTGGCCACCACGCTACTTCCGGGCCTTCTTGAGGTGTTGGCACGCAACGTAGCTCGCGGTCAACGTGACGTATCGCTGTTCGGGATCGCGCAGGTCGTCCAGCCTGGTCCGGAGACGGCTCCCGTTCCCGCTTTGCCTGTCGATCGACGTCCGACGGACGAACAGATCGAGGCACTGAACCGTTCACTTCCCGCGCAGCCTGTTCATGTGGGCGGTGTACTCGCTGGGCTCCGTGAGCCAGCCGGACCGTGGGGTCAGGGTCGTCCTGCCGAAGCGGCGGATGCGTTCGCTGCAGTGCAGGACATTGCTGACGCGGCTGGCGTCCAGTTGACGTTGCGTGCAGCGCAGCATCTTCCGTACCACCCGGGCCGTGGTGGCGAGGTTCTTTTCGACGGCGTAGTTGTCGGCCATGCCGGGGAACTGCATCCTGCTGTGCTCGAACGCGCTGGCCTGCCTGCGCGCACCTGCGCATTCGAGGTTGATCTTGATGCGCTTCCGGTGCGTGAAGTTCTTCCTGCGCCGAGCATTTCGCCGTTCCCGCCGGTTCTCCAGGATGTCGCTGTTGTTGTTGACACCGCGGTACCCGCTGCCGATGTTGCGACGGCGCTGGCTGAGGGCGGCGGCGAGCTCCTCGAAGAGGTCAAGCTGTTCGACATCTATGAGGGCCAGCAGCTCGGCGAGGGCAAGAAGTCGTTGGCGTTCGCGCTGCGCTTTAGGGCTGTCGACCGCACCCTGACTGAGGATGAGGCAAGTGCTGCCCGTGATGCGGCGGTGGAGGCCGCAGCGAAGGCGCTAGGAGCGCAGCTCCGCGGTTAATGGTGCTGTAGCGCAGCTCCGCGGCTGAGTAGCTAGACCCTTGAGGAGTGCCCCGGGTTCGTGCGTGAACTCGGGGCACTTTTTTGTTTCGTGTGGGGACGCTGACCCGTGATCGCCTGTGCGTACCCGACTAGGTTACGATAACGATAATCGTAATCAATAACTAGGAGGGTTCGTGAAGGTACGTGCATCATTGAAGTCGCTGAAGAAGGCGCCAGGCTCGCAGGTTGTCAAGCGTCGGGGTCGCATCTTCGTCATCAACAAGAAGAACCCTCGCTTTAAAGCTCGCCAGGGCTGAGTGCGAATCAGGGACTACCGGGAACATTGGTGAGGGGTTCATATCCTGAGGAGCCCCTCACCATCCTGCTCGGCGAAGCCGAAATTGTCCCGCCTGGCGAAGCCGAGATTATCTGGATCGGTGAAGCAGAAATTTCGATAGTCCTGTGACATAGCTGGTCAACGACGACGCGGTCGTGCGAGATCACTATGAGGGCCAGCCCGCGATCGCGAAGTTGCAGTAGTAGTTCGACGATGCGATCGCGATTGTGCGGGTCGAGCGAAGCGGTAATTTCATCGCAGATCAATACCGTTGGGGCTGCGGCGAGTGCCCGTGCGATAGCGACACGTTGGCGTTGTCCTCCAGAGAGTGCGCGTGGACGCGCGCTAAGTAGTTCGCTCTCAAGCCCGACCTGCGTCATGAGGTCCTGAAGGTTGTTCCGTGCGTTGCGCGCAGAAATGCCGCGCTGACGTGTGCTTGCCTGAATGAGGGTCGATGCCACGGTTCGCATGGGATTGAGTGTTGTTGCGGGGTCCTGCGGCACCCACCCGAAAGCGAGTTTGTGCTCTCGTTGACGACGGTTAATGGTGGGGTGGAGTTGCTCGCCCCTGAAGAAAATATGGCCCGCTGTCGGAGGGTGTAGGCCAAGGATTGCCCGCGCGACTGTGGATTTTCCAGCCCCTGATGGACCAGTCAGTCCCACCGCTGTGCCGTCGGTGAGTTCGAAGCTGAGTCCGGAGCACAGTGGGTCACGGGCACCGTGATAGCCCACCGACAAACTCGATACCGAGAGCAGCGGCGGGCCGTCATGCACCGACTGAGCTTTAGTGTGGTTGCGCCGCACAGCACTAACCGGGGTGGGTGACGTAGCAGGCCGGGTCCGTGGCAATTCGGTAAGTTCGCCGTCTGCAAGGCGAAAAACTGCGTGGGCCACTCGCTGTGCGACGCTGAGGTCATGGGTCACTACGACGACCGTGAGCCCTAAGTCTCGGAGCCGAGAAATTTCGTCAACCACCGCGTCCGTGGCAGTGGGGTCGAGCCCTGCGGTGGGCTCATCAAGAATAACCACCCTGGGCGCGGACGCGAGTGCGCGAATGAGAGCGATGCGTCGACGCTGTCCACCGGATAGCTCGGGCGGAAACCGTCCAAGGAATTCCGGGGTGTAGGGCAAACCGAACGTGGCAAATAGTTGACTCAGTCTCTCGGCGATGGCGTCATTCCCTCGTGCGGTGTCGGCGAGTTCGGTGACAAGTCTGTTGACGCGCATTGTCGGTGTGAGGGCGTCGCCAGGGTCTTGGCTGACATAGGCGACGACGGTGCGGCGAATGCGGCGCACGTCGCGCGACGGCGGCGGCGCCGTGGAGTCAAGAACGGGCGTGCCATCGACGATGACGTTTCCCGCTACTGTCTGCAGTCCGGGCCTCAGGTGGCCGATCATAGCGAGCGCGAGTGTTGTTTTCCCCGAACCTGATTCACCGATGAGTGCGCTCGCGCTGCCTGGCGTTAGATCTATGTTGATGTTTCTTAGCAGTAGGTTTTCGCGGCTGCTGCCACGCACAGTCAGGCCTGTAATGGAGATAAGGTTTTTAGTCATCGATATCGGTCCGTCCATCGGTCGACAAGCAGACTTACCGGCACGGTGATGGCGGCGATGAGTACTGCTGGCGCGATGGTTGCCCAGGGATTGAGGAGAATTCCCGGCAGGTTACGCCCGATCATCACGGCCCAGTTTGATCCCGGATCGGTGGTCATACCGCCAAGAAAGGACACCGTGGCTACGAGGTAGACGGCGGCAACAAATCGCACACCCACATCGGTGAGCATGGGGCGCGCAAGGCACGGCAGGACGTCTCGATACGAGATGGTGTAGCGGTGATCGCCAGCAGCCACTCCGGCTTCGACAAAGCCGCTATCAATGATGTTCCTGGCGGCGGCCTCAAGATATCGGCTGGTGTAAGGCAGCGTCGTCACGACGACAAGCAGCACGAGAACCGCTGGCGAAAACCCCAGCCCGCTCACGACGACAAGAATTAACGCCAGTGGCGGCACAACGAGCAGAACATCAAGGACGGCGCGCAGTGGCCCCCGCCACCAGCCGTTCCACGCTGCCGCAATCGCCACTAATGCGCCGACGCACTCCGCTGCGACAGCGGCGAGGAACGGAACAATGACGAGTGATGCACCGCCGGAAAGTACCTGATTGAGTACGTCTCGGCCGAGGTAATCCGTGCCCAACGGGCCGATAGCAGAATCGCTAAACGGTATTCGCGTCGCGGATTGAGTGCCCGCATCAGTGCTGGCTTCTCTAAAGGGCATGAAGTCGGCCACCAGCGGTCCAGCGAGTGCCACAAGCAGTGCGCTGCCCCACACGAGGATCCAGAGTGTCACCGAGAGCTGTGAACGCTGGACTTTCTGCCCTGACAGTCGAACGGGGATTTTCATTGGTTGACCTCCGCTTCGACGGTGAGCGGGGCTGCGTGATCTGGATGCCGGGTATCGGAAGGCTGGGTATCGGAAGGCTGGGTATCGGAAGGCTGGAGATCGCTAGCTTCAGGATCAGTCTCTGGCGAAAGCGATGAAGTGGGCAAAGCCGCAGACTCAGCGCGGGGCGGCTGCGTGGTGCGCGGCCGGTGATCGGAAATGATGTCGGCGAGTACGAAACTGGTCGCGATAATGACAGCGAGTGCCATGGTGATGGTGGCGACGGTCGCGGTATCGCGAGCGGCGATTCGGTTGACCAGTAGCGTCCCGATACCGGGGTAGCCGTACACGTTTTCGATGACGATCGTCCCGCCGACAAGATAGGGCACGAGCGCCAGGCATCCCTGCGCTAGTGGTGCGCGGGCTCCAGGTATCAGGTGTCGACCAATGACGTGGTGTTCACGCAAACCTGAGAGCCTGGCCGCTTCAACATGGGCTCGGCAGTTATGGTCCGCGATGATCGCGCGAGTCATTCGCACCAAAAATCCCGAACAGACGAGGACGGCGGTAAATACCGGTAATACCAGGATCTCTGGCCGGTCCCATGGGCTAGCCCCGGGTGGCAGGAGGGACACTGCGGGAAGCCATCCCGTCCACAGCGAGAAGACAGTCAGTAGACCAACGGCGATGACAAACTCTGGACTGGCAAGGACCCCGGCGGCGAAGGTCGAGATGACACGGTCAGGGCGTCGCCCTGCCTTCGTGCCAGCGATAACCCCGCACCCGATACCGATGACAAGGGCCGGGAGGGCGGCGAGGGCTGCAAGTATCAGCGAGTTACGCAGCGGAGTGGGGAGTAGTTCGGACAGCTCAATCCCGGTGTCCATCGTGCGGCCCAAATCGCCAGTAGCCAGTCCGGTGACCCATTCAGTAAACCGAGTCAGGAACGGGCGGTCGAGCCCAAGTTCTGCCCTGCGGTCATCGATGACTGTCGTCATCGATGACCGCAGTGACGACGATGCGGCGTCTCCGGGGAGTTGATCGACAATCCAGAAAAT
>JAAYXN010000200.1 GCA_012515885.1 Rhodococcus sp. (in: high G+C Gram-positive bacteria) | reverse complement strand
CGGCCTGGACCGCGAACCGCATCATGAGGATCGCGCCGATCGCGAAGTTGGGGGCGATGAGAACGCCCACCGACGGATTCGCGTCGAGCCAGGACTGCACCTGGGCGAGACGGTCGTCGTCGAAACCGGTAGTTCCCACGACAGCGTGGATACCGTTCTCGACGAGGAACTGCAGGTTGCCCATCACGACATCGGGGTGCGTGAAGTCAACAACGACCTGTGTACCGGTGGAGACGAATGTCGCCAGGTCATCGCCCTGGTCAACTTCGGCAACAAGTTCAAGATCCGCTGCGGCCGTCACGGCCTCACAGATGGCCCGGCCAACCTTGCCTCTAGCACCGAGAACGCCGACCTTAATTGGTGCCGCTGCACTCACCATGTACTCCTACCGTCAGGACTGTTCGCTCCCGTAAAGCCTACGCACCTGCTGTTAGTCGAAGATGATCACCTGGCGGATTGCGGTTCCGTCGGCCAGTGCATCCATCCCGTCGTTGATGTCACTTAGGGAGATACGTGAGCTGATCAGCTTCTCTACCGGCAGCGTTCCGTCTCGCCACAGCTGCTCATACCTGGGGATATCGCGCGATGGGACGGCCGATCCGAGGTAGCTGCCGATGATTGTCCGCGCGCCCGCTACAAGCGCCAGCGGAGAGATGCTCGCTTTCGCGTCGGGCGACGGCAAACCCACGGTGACGGTGCGGCCGCCGGGCGCAGTCGCAGTGACGGCCGATTCGAAAGCACGCACATTGCCAACCGCCTCAATCACGACCGGTGCTGTGACACCTTCCTCAACTACCTGTGCCGGGGTGAGCACGCGGGTCGCCCCCAGCTCGCGAGCGAGGTCAAGTTTTGCCGGTACAGCGTCGACGCCGATGACTTCGCCACGCCCGAGCGACACGGCGGTCAGGATCGCTGCCATACCGACTCCACCGAGCCCGATCACCATGACCGCGTCACCCTCGCGCGGTGCGCCCGCGTTGATGACCGCGCCTCCCCCGGTCAGTACGGCGCAACCGAGGACAGCCGCAACATCTGGTGGAACATCCGCACCCACCCGAACCACGGAACGATGATCGACCACCGCGTGTGTGGCGAACCCTGACACGCCAAGATGATGGTGGACGTCAGAGCCGCCGCGGTGCAGTCGACGTCCGCCGCCCAGCAGGACGCCGTCGTTGTTGGCGACGCTACCGACACTGCAGGGCACGGCGCCGTTGGTGGCGCAGCCGTCACAGTTTCCGCAGCGCGGCAAGAACGTCATGACGACGCGATCGCCCACTTCGAGGTCCGGAACACCGGGACCAAGTTCTTCGACGATCCCCGCCGCTTCGTGGCCGAGCAGCATCGGTGTGGGGCGACGTCGATTGCCGTCAACAACGGAAAGATCGGAGTGACACAGTCCGGCCGCTTCGATGCGGACCAGGATTTCACCGGCGCCTGGTGCATCCAGGTCGAGTTCGGACACCGAGATGGGGCGCGATGACGCGTAGGGCCGCTCGCGACCGATCTCCTCGAGTACCGCTCCCTGAATCCTCACGCGCCGAACTCCTTTCGGATGAGGTAACTAGCGGACGATACCGCGCACCGAAGCGGGAAGGTCACGCTTCTTTCGATAGGGGCCGACGACGGCGGCCGCGAAGGGGCGGCGCAGCAGTGTGCGCGCGACCTTGCGGACTTCCTCCGGGGTGACGGCGTCGATTCGAGCGAGGGTTTCGTTGACAGTCCGATGGTCGCCGTAGTTCAGTTCGCTGCGGCCGATGCGGTGCATCCGGGACGACGGATCTTCGAGCCCCAGCACCAATGATCCACGCAGCGACCCTTTAGCACGCGCGCATTCAGCGTCGGTAATTCCTTGGGACGCAACATTCGCCAACACTTCACGGATGACGGTGGCGACCTCAGCGAGGTTGTCTGGTTGGCACCCGGCGTAGACGGAGAAGGCTCCCGTATCCGCGAACGTATCGACACCGGAGTACACCGAGTACGCCAAACCTCGAATTTCACGCACTTCCTGGAACAGACGAGAACTCAGTCCGCCGCCCACCGCGGTGTTGAGCACCGACAGTGCCCACCGTTCGTCTTGGTGGCGACCAAAAGCGCGCACGCCCAGCGACAGGTGTGCCTGTTCGCCGTCGTGTTCGGTGATGCTCAGTGACGGCGCCCCGGTTGAGCGCAGGCGTCCGCTGCGGCGCGGCGCCGGCGCCACATCACCGCCGAGGTGACCGTGGAAGCCACGTTGGACGAGGTCAACGACCTGCTGGTGGTCGATGTTTCCGGTCACTGCCACGACGGTGCGGTGCGGGGTGTAGCGGCGGACGTGGAACTTATGTAGTTGCGCGCTGGTCATCGCTTCGACCGTTTCGACGGTGCCGATGACTGGCCGACCGACGGGATGGTCGCCGTAGAGCGCGGTCAGGAAGGCGTCACCGAGGAGGTCTTCCGGGTCGTCGTCGCGCATCGCAAGCTCTTCGAGGACGACCTGCCGTTCGACGTCGACGTCTTCGGCTCGGCATAGGCCACGCAGTACGACGTCGCTGACCAGCTCGATGGCCATTGGCAGGTCGTCGTCGAGGACGTGTGCGTAGAAGCAGGTGTGTTCTTTGGAGGTGAAGGCGTTGAGTTCGCCGCCGACGCCGTCCATCACCTGCGCGATATCGAGGGCGGTGCGTGTGGGTGTGGCTTTGAACAGCAGGTGTTCCAGGAAGTGGGCGGCGCCTGCGACGTTGGGGTGTTCGTCTCGGGAACCGACACCTACCCAGATTCCCACCGATGCTGAGCGCACACCGGGCACAAACTCAGTGACGACGCGCAGTCCGCCAGGAAGGACGGTGCGGGTGACGCCACCGATGCCGACCTCGCTGCTGTTGACCGCCACCGAGGTGTGCAGGTTTGAGGTGTGTGGGGCAATCAGATTGCGGCGATGTGTGTCTGCCATGAGAAGTCTGTGCGGTCCTTCAGGCGTGTAGATGCTGCT
>JAAYXN010000199.1 GCA_012515885.1 Rhodococcus sp. (in: high G+C Gram-positive bacteria) | reverse complement strand
GTGCACAACGACCGCACCTATCCGACGTTGCTGCGGCTCTTCGCCGAGTTAGGAGTGGCAACCCAAGAATCCGACATGTCGATGTCGGTGCGTTGCGACGGGTGCGGGCTCGAATTCGCTGGTGCGAAGGGCCTCAGCGGCTTGTTCCCGCAACCAAGTAACGTCCTTCGTCCGCGGTACCTTGCCATGTTGGGTGAGGTTGTTCGATTCCACCGCCTGGCCAGGGCCGAACTTGATGCGGATGTTGACGCCCAACGTACGCTCGGACAGTTCCTCGGCGCCGCCCAATTCTCACCCTATTTCACGGCGCATTTCATGATTCCCCTAGTTGCCGCGGTGTGGTCGTGCCCGCCGCAGGTCGCTTTGGATTATCCCGTCCGGTACCTCCTGGCCTTCCTTGAACACCACGGGATGCTCACGGTATTCGGTTCGCCGACATGGCGGACGGTGACAGGTGGCTCTGCGACATACGTCCAGGCCGTCACAAAACGGCTGCATTCGGTGCGCAAGGGCGATCCGGTGCGGTTACTCACCCGTACCGCGGCTGGTGTGTCTGTGCGTACCGACGCTGATCATGTCGAGGAGTTCGCCGCCGCCGTCATCGCGACTCATCCCCACGAGGCGCTGAGCATCTTGGATGAACCAACTGCGACCGAGTCCGAGATTCTTAGTGCATTGACGTATTCGATCAATGAGACGGTGCTGCATTCAGATGCGTCGGTGCTTCCAACTCGGCGGGCCGCGCAGGCGTCCTGGAATTACCGGCTCCCGGAGTGCACGGCCAGGCCGGACCGAGTGCTGGTCAGCTATGACCTATCCCGGCTTCAGCGCCTTCAGGGGTTCACTGATAGGCGCTTCCTGGTGACCCTCGGTGACGGTGACCGCGTCGATCCAGACACCGTGATTGACACAATGGTGTATGAACACCCCCAGTACACGCCCAAATTTGTTGCCGCTCAGCAGCGGCTCGGCGAGTTGGGTGATGATCGCCTGGCTTTCGCTGGTGCCTATCATGGCTGGGGTTTTCACGAGGACGGCGCACTCTCTGGCGTTAACGCGGCAACCAAGCTCGGCGCTCGCTGGGTGACGGCGAACCCGAGGCTTCGTGAGCGGAGTCTGTCATGAGCACAGTCGCTATCCCGAAGATTGTGCGCACTCGAATCAATCATGTGCGCCGTACGCCCATCCGACACGAGTTCACTTATCGCAGCTACAGCTGGCTGGTCGACCTCGACGAATTGCCGAAATTGCGGTGGCCGCTGAGCGTGTTTGCACGCTTCCGCGCTGCTGATCATGTGGGCGACCCGTCATTGCCGCTGCGGGAAAATGTCGACGCTTATCTGGCGAGCGAGGGTGTTGATCTGCGTGGCGGGTCGGTGCGGATGCTCACCAACGCGCGCGTCCTCGGCTATGTGTTTAATCCGCTCACCCTCTATTGGTGCCATGACGACGCCGACCAGCTTGCGTGTGTTATCGCCGAGGTGCACAACACTTACGGGGGACGCCATCGGTACCTCTTGCGACCTGATCTCGGCGGCAGTGCGGTCGTCGCAAAGTCCCTGTATGTATCGCCGTTTAACGACGTCAGCGGCAGCTATTTCCTTCGCGTGCCCGAACCCAAAGAGCAGTTAGCCGTCTCGATCGCGCTGCGCACCGCGGACGGAGCCACAACCTTTACCGCAGCAATGACTGGCCCGGTCCGCACTGCTGGCACGTCAACGGTGTTGCGCGCGCTGGTGTCAGCGCCGTTGGCGCCGCTGGTGGTGTCTGCGCGAATCCGTTGGCAGGGGCTGCGTTTGTGGGCACGCGGGTTGCCTATCCATCCGCGTCCAAACGAGAAGCCATCCGCGATGGTCCAGCGTTCGAGCGGTCCTACAGTAGCGGGTTCTGCAGTGAAGAAAGAGGCGTCGGAATGACACTCAAACTGTCACGATCAGGTACGGAGACGACGACTAGGTGGGAGGCCATTAGCCGCGTTCCGCGCAGTGCCCGTGCCCGGATCGGCGCACCGCTCGTAGCTTCGTTGTTCCGCAGGGCTGTCTCGGATTTGCCGATGCGGGTGGAATACCCAGGCGGCGCCGTATGTGGCGCGGGCTTAGATGGTCCGCGGCTGATTGTGCATCGGCCCAATGCTTTTCATGCGCGGATCGCCGAGGCCGGACTGATTGGCTTCGGTGAGGCATATATGGCGGGGGACTGGTCAGCGCCGGACCTGAGCGCAGCACTGACAGTCCTTGCTTCGCGTATCGACACTATGGTTCCAAGCTCACTGCAGCGCCTTCGCGCCGTGTGTCTGCCGAGGCTGCCGCGTTCGCAACGTGGAACGAGGTCTGGAGCGCAGGCCAATATTGCACACCACTATGACCTGTCCAATGAGTTCTTTGGCCTCTTCCTCGATCGCACCATGACGTATTCGTCCGCACTATTTGCCACACTCGATACGCCTCCGCGACCAGAAGACTTAGCGCAGGCGCAGATCCGCAAGATTGATCGGCTACTGGACGAGGCGCGAGTCACGGCCGGTACACGTCTGCTTGAAATAGGTACCGGGTGGGGCGAACTCGCTATTCGTGCCGCCGCGCGCGGCGCGAAGGTGTATAGCGTAACGCTGTCGCGTAGGCAGCAAATTCTTGCCCGCGAGCGCATTGAGGCAGCAGGATTTTCCGACAGCGTCACCGTCGCGCTGCAGGACTACCGCGACGTCACTGGGCGCTACGACGCCATCGTTTCGGTGGAGATGATCGAAGCGGTCGGCTACGAGTACTTGGCGGAATACATGCGCACTCTTGATCGACTTCTCGCCCCCGGTGGTCGAATTGCTTTGCAGGCCATCACTATGCCGCATGATCGGATGATAGCTAGTCGACGTACTTACACTTGGGTGCACAAATATATTTTCCCGGGCGGCTTCTTGCCATCGACAAAGCTATTGACGGACGTCACTGTCGAGCACACTGGTCTTCGCATCACCGGCCGTTACTGCTTTGGTCAGCACTACGCTCACACCCTGCGGCTGTGGTTGCAGCAGTTCACCGCCTACAGCGCGGGCGCTGAGGCTCTCGGCTTTGATCGAACATTCCGGCGGATGTGGCGACTGTACCTAGCCTACTCGGAGGCCGGATTCGCATCCGGGTATCTCGACGTCCAGCAGCTGGTACTGGAACGAGATAGCTGATGGTGCCCGCATCCACCCGCAGAACTCAGGACGGCACGCGTCAAGATCGCGTGTGCGAAGATCAAGGCATGGACGAGCCAGCGCACGCTGACGATGATGAGCAGTCTTGTCCTCTCCCGCCACACGGCGATGACAGACTCACTGCGCAGTTGGTTGCCGGGCTAGCGGCCATTGCGGACGGAGACGGTGCCGCCTTCGCCGATTTCTACGACCGGACCAGCGCACGCGTCTTCGGCCTCGCCACCCGAGTTGTCCGCAACCCATCGGTGGCTGAAGAAGTAACCCAGGAAGTGTATTTGCAGGTCTGGACCTCTGCAGCGCGTCAATACGACCCAACACTTGCCAGCCCGATCGGCTGGTTGATGACGCTGACCCACCGCCGCAGCGTGGACCGCGTTCGCTCTGAGCAAGCCGCCACCACGCGGAATCAGGCGTACGGTGCGAGCGAGCTGGGCCGCGAATACGATTCGGTTTCGGAGGAGGTGGCGCAGCAACTGGAGGAAGAGCGAGTCACGGAATGTTTGGGCTCGCTGACCGCTACGCAGCGCGAATCTATAGGGCTCGCCTACTACAGCGGCCACACGTACCGCGAGGTCGCGCAGCACCTCGACGTCGCCTTACCGACTGTAAAGTCGAGAATCCGCGACGGTTTAATCCGACTGAAGAACTGTCTGGGTGTGAATCCTGATGCCTGACAACCGCACTGGTGAGCAGCATGACCTTCTCGAACTTGCCTACCCCTATGCGCTTGACGCGGTTTCAGAGGCCGAGCGCGCCGAGATCGTTGGCCTTTTGGGGACGTCGTCGCCCGACGTGGCGCAGCAGTTCGCCCGGATCGTCGCCGACACCCACGAGACGATGGCACTCGTCGGTGCCGGTGATGCGCTCGCACCCCCGCCGCGGCTGCGTGAGCGAATTTTGCTTGCTATCGATCAGCAGCCACATGCTGAGGTAGTGGCGCTTTCTGATCGGCGGGCAGCACGTCGTAAGTTCCTGACCCGCGGAGTCGCAGCGGCAGCAGCCGCTGTGCTGGTCGGCATTGGGGTGACGGTCGCGGTGCGTCAAGCTGATTCTCCGGTTCCGGTGGTACCGACGGTCGAGCAGGTCCTTGCCAGCCCCGACGCGCACACTCAAATCACTGAGGTTGCCGGTGGCGTCCTGACTGTGAGTGCCTCGTTTGAATCCAACGCGATGGTCGTGTTGATGGAAGATGTACCGCCACCGCCCGACGGCTACGTCTATCAAATGTGGTTCAACACCGCAGTTGGGGAGCCGCGCTCAGCAGGGACGATGAGCGCATCCACAATGCCGCCGCCTGAGGGATCAGTGCTGACCGCGCTTGATTCGTCAGTGTCAGTGTCTGTCACTGTAGAACCCGGCACCGGTTCGCCTCAGCCGACCGGTGACCTCGTCGTGACTATTCCGCTGTCATGAGTCTCGATACGGTTCTCGACCGCACGATCGCACTCGGGTTTTCGCGAGTAGGGTTCGCGTTGCGTCAGCGCAGTTGGCCGGTCGAAGACCCGACGCCTGGATCACTTGCGGGTGCAACAGTATTGGTGACCGGCGCGAACTCGGGCATCGG
>JAAYXN010000198.1 GCA_012515885.1 Rhodococcus sp. (in: high G+C Gram-positive bacteria) | reverse complement strand
GAACTGGCCGTCGCAGGATTTTGCTGGGAGGTACTTGGACGCATCGGTCTGAGCCGTCAGGACGCGGTAGTGAGCCTGGGCGGCGGCGCGGCCACCGACCTCGCCGGATTCGTTGCGGCGACATGGATGCGCGGCGTGCGGGTAGTTCACGTGCCGACGACGCTGCTGGCGATGGTGGACGCAGCTGTTGGCGGCAAGACGGGCATCAACACCGAAGCCGGAAAGAACCTGGTCGGCTCGTTCCATGAGCCCGCTGCCGTGTTTGTGGATCTCGCAACGCTGGAAACCGTGCCGCGCAACGAAATTGTGGCGGGCATGGCCGAGGTCATTAAGACCGGATTCATCGCGGACCCTGTCATTCTCGACCTCATTGAGGCTGATCCGGAAGCGGCGTTGGACCCGTCGGGAACGGTGCTGCCCGAACTGATTCGCCGGTCCGTGGAAGTGAAAGCGAAAGTGGTCGCGGCGGACCTGCGTGAGTCGGACCTGCGGGAGATCCTCAACTACGGGCACACGCTTGGGCACGCTATTGAGCGTCGCGAACGGTACCGCTGGCGTCACGGCGCTGCAGTTGCTGTCGGGTTGGTGTTTGCCGCAGAGCTGGGACGCCTGGCTGGTCGTCTCGATGACGCCACCGCTGACCGTCACCGCACCATCTTGGAAGCGGTCGGACTGCCAACGACGTACGACGCTGACGCGTTTAGCGCGCTCCTCGACGGCATGCAGACCGACAAGAAGAACCGCTCCGGAATGCTGCGCTTCGTTGTCCTAGACGGTCTTGCGAAGCCCGGCCGCCTCGAAGGGCCGGACCCGTCTCTGCTCGCTGCCGCATACTCGGCCATCGGTCGTGAAGAGGCACCGAATGGTGGAGCGATCCTGCTCTGACAGCTTCCTGAAACACTTCTGTCCCTTGCATACTTCTGCCCCTGCTCGCTACGTAGCGAGCAGGGGCAGAGGCGTTTCTAGCTAGCGCTGGTTTTCGCCACTCCACTGTTCGGTGGAGGCCTGCGGATCGACCGCGGGAAACACGGTGGTTTCTGCGCCGTCATCGACCTGGTTTCCGTACTGATCGACCTGCGGAATGTACTCGGTGGGGTAGTCATCTTCACTGGCTGCGGCTCCGGCCGCGGCAGGCTCAGCTGCAGCGTCGTCAGGTCCGCCGCGTCGACGTGCCAGCAGCCCCGCAATACCGGCTGCCGCGAGCGCGGGAATGACCGTGATGAGGAAGGTGAACGCAGCGCCCGAGGTGAGTTCACCGAAGAAGCCATTCGCGGCGGCGTCGAGGCCGGGGATGAAACTCAAGATCCAGCATATGATGGCCGAACCGAACGCGGCGACCGCACCAGCTTTGATCCAGGTCATGGTCAGGTCAGTGCCACTACCTGCACCGACCTCGCTGTCGGTGGCGTCACGCCAACCCCAAGCGATGGCAACAGCAACCACCACAACGACACCGATGAATTTGAAGATCGAGCCATGAATCGGCCACACTGCCAGGCCGACGGCGAGGAAAACTCGCACCAACACATGTGTCAGGCCCATTCCCAGGCCGCGTACTGTCCACGCATTCATGCGGACAGGGTACCCGCTGTGTGTCGCACCCCACATTGGCGGTGGCTCGTCAGCACCACGCGTCGCTGTTGGTGGGGCGGCCATGTTGCTGAGGGTGTCAGTGTTCGCGCAGGTAGGTGTTCGCGCAGGTAGGTGTTCGCGCAGGTAGGTTGAAGTCATGTCTCCAGATTTTGCTGGTCGACGCACAGCGGTGCGCCAGGCTTTAGAACAGCGTGAGGTCGAATCGGTACTGGTCACCAACCTGATCAATATTCGCTATCTCACGGGTTTCACCGGTTCTAACGCCGCGTTGCTGATTTATGCGGGCGATACTGACGCCGACGAGCGCACCCGGATCTGTACTGACGGCCGCTACGTCAGCCAGGTCGCTACCCAGGTGCCGGATCTGCAGGCAATCATCAGTCGCGCCTGCGCCGAAGAGCTCATTGAACGAGCGTCGACGAACGAAGTGGGTGCAGCCACGTCCGGTGTGAGAACGCTCGGATTCGAGAGCCATGTCGCGACAGTGGAGCAGTTTCGCGGCTGGGAAAAACTGGTTTCAGGTGGGCCTGAACTGGTGTCGACGCCGCGCATTGTCGAGCCGCTTCGCGAAGTTAAAGATGACTTTGAAGTAGCGCAACTTCGCGCCGCCTGCGCGTGCGCCGACGCCGCTCTGGCCGCGCTCCTGGCCGCCGGGGGACTACGCCCCGGTCGCAGTGAGAAACAGGTGCGCCGCGACTTAGAGAACCTGATGCTTGAGTACGGCGCGAACGGCATCGCTTTCGAAACCATCGTCGCCACCGGAGCGAACTCCGCGGTGCCGCATCACCGTCCCACCGATGCGGTGCTGGCGCACGGGGATTTCGTCAAACTCGATTTCGGTGCCCAGATCGGCGGCTATCACTCGGACATGACCCGCACCTACGTATTGGGGGCGGCAGCAGACTGGCAACGCGACGTATATGACCTGGTCGCGCGGGCGCAGGCCGCCGGGCGAGCCGCACTAGCTCCAGGCGCGCAGGTCGTCGACGTCGATGGCGCGGCGCGGCAAGTCATCGCCGACGCGGGTCATGGAGACCTGTTTCTGCATGGCCTCGGCCACGGCGTCGGCCTTGAGATTCACGAAGCACCGGGAATCGGTCAACGAGGCAGCGGTACACTTTCGGACGGTGCGGCGGTGACCGTCGAGCCGGGTGTGTACTTCTCTGGGCGCGGTGGCGTCCGGATCGAGGACACACTCGTGGTGCGCGAGGACGGGCCGGAGTTGCTCACGCTCACCGATAAGGAACTGACCCTAGTGTGAGAACCACGGTAGCTGGCGGTGACCACCGGCCGGTGCAAAAAAATGAGGAGAGCTGAAGTAAGTGGCAGATACCAGTGATTTCAAGAACGGTCTGGTGCTCAAGATCGAAGGCCAGCTGTGGCAGATTCTTGAGTTCCAGCACGTCAAGCCAGGCAAGGGCCCGGCCTTCGTGCGTACGAAGATCAAGAACGTGCTCTCCGGCAAGACGGTCGACAAGACCTGGAACGCTGGCGTCAAGGTGGAAACTGCCACCGTTGACCGTCGTGACATGACGTACCTGTACCACGACGGCACCGACTACATCTTCATGGACGGCGAGACGTTCGACCAGCTGCCGATCAGCGAGGCAACCGTCGGCGACGGCGCCCGCTTCCTGCTGGAGAACATGCAGGTCCAGGTCGCTACGCACGAGGACGCTCCGCTGTTCGTTGAGCTTCCCGTCACCGTTGAACTTGAGGTCAAGCACACCGATCCGGGTCTGCAGGGTGACCGCTCCACCGGTGGCACCAAGCCCGCGACGCTTGAGACCGGTGCTGAAATCCAGGTGCCGCTCTTCATCAACATTGGCGACAAGCTCAAGGTTGATTCTCGTGACGGCAACTACCTCGGGCGTGTGAATTCCTGAGTGTCCGGTACGCACAAGAAACTCGGCGCACGTCACAAGGCACGTAAACGCGCCGTTGATTTTCTCTTTGAAGCAGAAGCCCGCGACCTTGACCCGGTCAATTTGGCGGGTGAGCGCGCGGAACTTGCCGCTAAGGATGATTCCGTAGCGCCTGTTCCCGCGTACACCGTGACGTTGGTGACCGGCGTCGCGGAAAACCTTGACCGGATCGACTCGGTCATTGAGTCGCACCTGCAGGAATGGACGCTTGAGCGTCTGCCTGCTGTCGACCGCGCGGTGCTGCGGATCGCGGTGTGGGAGCTTTTCCACGCCACGGACGTGCCACCTGTCGTAGCTGTTGATGAGGCCGTGGAACTGGCGAAGCAGCTTTCCACCGACGATTCACCCAGCTTCGTCAACGGTGTTCTGGGTCAGGTCGTGCTGGTGGCTCCGCAGGTCCGTGCAGCTGCGGCTGCGACGTCGTCGCGAGCAGAAAACACAGAGGCCAGCGATCCTGAAGCCCCTGCAGACTCGGCGGAGACCGAAGGCGGAGCCGCAGTAGCCGACACCGACGGGCCGCAGTAAGGCGAGTCCCGGTAACGCGTGTGCCCCTCAAGGGCCTCCTCGCTCACAGGTGTGAGCGAGGAGGCCCTTGTTGTATCAGGAGTGCACAGGCTTAACTTTGCGGTTGTCCCACCCAGTTGTTCTGAGGATGTCCCATCCGGTTGCTCTGAGGATGTCCCATCCAGGGCAGGCAGCAGGTCGCTCCGGCGGCGCTGCTAATATGAACCCTGTTAGGCATCCTTTAACGATCCGTCCAGTGAGGCGGAGAAGGAGGTCGTTGTATGCGCGTGCCCGAGGGCTCCCGCCCTGCCGATCAGTCGGCAGAACCAACACCACCCCCAGCATCACCTGTTGCGGCCCGCGAGCTGCTGTCGTCAGCTGACGTGGGTCGCACCATTGCGCGTATCGCGCACCAAATTATTGAGAAGACTGCGCTGGACGCAGAAGGATCGCACCCAGATGCCGCGGTCGGCGCTGCGCCCCGCGTTGTGTTGATCGGGATTCCCACACGCGGAACGACGCTCGCGACCCGGCTCGCCGACCGGATTGAAGAATTCTCCGGGATACGGCCACCGACAGGTTCACTCGATATCACCCTGTACCGCGACGATCTGCGGACAAAACCCCACCGACCCTTGGAGCGGACCTCTGTTCCTGACGGCGGAGTCGACGATGCCCTGGTGATCCTCGTTGATGACGTCCTGTTCTCGGGGCGGTCAGTGCGCTCAGCGCTCGACGCCCTGCGCGATCTGGGACGTCCACGCGCCGTACAGCTCGCAGTGCTGGTTGATCGCGGTCACCGCGAACTGCCGCTGCGCGCCGACTACGTCGGCAAGAACGTCCCCACGGCCCGCAGTGAGGACGTCAGTGTCCTGCTCGCCGAACACGACGGCCGCGACGCGGTCATGATTTCTGGGGGTAAGACCGCGTGAAGCACCTACTGTCGATTTCGGATTTGAATCGCGAATCAGCGACCTCGCTGCTCGATGAGGCGCAACGATTCGAGCAGGCACTGCTTGGTCGCGAGGTTCGTAAACTCCCCACGCTGCGTGGACGCACCGTAATGACGGTGTTTTTCGAGAACTCCACGCGTACCCGCGTCTCGTTTGAGGTCGCCGGAAAGTGGATGAGTGCGGATGTCATCAACGTCAGCGCATCGAGTTCGTCGGTATCTAAAGGCGAGTCCCTACGCGATACCGCAATGACGTTGCACGCTGCCGGAGCGGACGCGCTGATTGTGCGCCACCCGGCGTCAGGTGCAGCGCATCAAATCGCACGGTGGACCTCAGAGTTGTCTGGCGGCGGACCGTCCGTGATCAACGCGGGCGACGGTACCCATGAACACCCCACGCAGGCACTGCTCGATGCCCTGACGCTGCGTCAGCGACTGGGAAGCATTGAGGGCAAACGCGTTGCGATTGTCGGTGACATTCTGCACAGCCGCGTCGCGCGATCGAACGCGCTCCTGCTGTCGATGCTCGGCGCGGAGGTTGTACTGGTTGCCCCGCAGACGCTGCTGCCTGTGGGTGTGTCGACGTGGCCGGTGACGGTCTCGCATTCGTTGGATGCGGAACTTGCGGGCCTCGATGCTGTGCTGATGTTGCGGGTGCAGGCCGAACGCATGAACGGTGGCTTCTTCCCGTCGCAGCGTGAGTACTCAATCAACTACGGACTCAACTCGAAACGTCTCGCTTTGCTGCCCGAGCATGCCGTGGTTTTGCACCCCGGCCCCATGCTGCGCGGCATGGAAATTGCGTCAGCAGTGGCAGATTCACCGCGCGCAGCGGTGCTGCAACAGGTCACGAACGGTGTGCACATGCGCATGGCGGTGCTGTTCCGACTCCTCGTCGGTGCAGAGGATTCAGAAGGCGGTGCGCTATGAGCGGCGGCACGAACGAAACAGGAGAGGCAGTGTCAGCAAAAACGGTGCTGATCAACAACGTCCGGATTTACGGTGAGGGCGAGCCCACCTCGGTGCTCATCAAGGACGGTGTCATCGCGGCGATCGGTATCGGAAGTTCCCCTAGCGACGCGACTGACAATTACGCGACTGACAATGAATCAACTGACGTGATCGAGGGCGGCGGCCAGATCCTGCTGCCCGGTTTCGTTGACCTGCACACGCATCTGCGTGAACCCGGACGCGAGGACACCGAAACCATCGATTCAGGTTCGGCTGCCGCAGCGCTCGGCGGCTACACCGCGGTATTCGCGATGGCCAACACCAGCCCGGTGGCTGATAGCTCCGTGGTCACCGATCACGTGTGGCGCCGCGGGCAGGAAGTCGGCCTGGTCGACGTGCACCCTGTCGGTGCAGTGACGGTCGGTCTCGAAGGCAAACAACTCGCCGAGATGGCCACAATGGCCGGCAGCACCGCGCGCGTGCGCATGTTCTCAGACGACGGCATGTGTGTGTACGACCCGCTGCTTATGCGCCGCGCACTCGAATACTCCAGCGCGCTGGGTGTTCTCATCGCGCAGCACGCTGAGGAGCCGCGCCTGACCGTCGGAGCTGTCGCCCATGAAGGACCGACAGCAGCACGCCTGGGCCTGGCTGGTTGGCCACGCGCCGCAGAAGAGTCCATCGTTGCCCGCGACGCACTGCTCGCGCGTGACGCGGGCGCACGCGTCCACATCTGCCACGCATCCACGGCAGGGACGGTCGAGCTGGTGAAGTGGGCGCGCAGCCAGGGCATTTCCATTACCGCCGAGGTCACCCCGCACCATCTGCTCCTCGATGATTCACGGCTGGAAACCTACGACGCGGTCAACCGGGTTAACCCGCCGCTGCGCGAAGCCTCCGATGTCGAGGCGCTCAAACGCGGCCTCGCAGAAGGCATCATCGACTGCGTCGCCACCGACCACGCGCCGCACGCAGAACAAGACAAGTGCTGTGAATTCGCGGCCGCTCGCCCCGGAATGCTCGGGCTAGAAACCGCGCTGTCCATCGTCGTTGAAACGATGGTCAACCCCGGCCTGCTGGATTGGCGCGGCGTCGCCAAGGTCATGAGCGAGCGGCCCGCGGAGATCGTCGGACTCGACGATCAGGGACGGCCCATCGAGGTGGGCGAGCCCGCCAACCTGGTGCTTATTGACCCTGACACCGAGTGGACCGTGCACGGCCCCGCACTCGCGAGTGTCTCCAACAACACCCCCTACGAGTCGATGACACTGCCAGCGAAGGTCACCACCACGCTGTTACGCGGCCGCATCACATCCCGAGACGGCAAGGTTTTCCCCGCCAACAGCGGCACCGCCATGGATGAGGTGCAGTGATGGACCTAGAACGCGTCTTATGGGTCGTCGGACTATTCGTCTTCTGGATCGCCATGATCGGACTGATGTATATCGGTTGGCGCGGTCGCGCCAAGCGTCAAGATCAGCGGATCGGTGAACTGCCAGGTGTTCCCGAGGATCGCGGCAACGAACTGTTGCCACCGACCTCCGGCCTGTACGTCGGCAGCACGATCGCCCCGAGCTGGCAGGACCGGATCGCAGTCGGAGACCTGGGGTTCCGTGCAGAAGCACACCTGTCTCGCTACGAGCACGGCATCCTTCTGGAACGAACCGGCGCCGCGCCGCTGTGGATTCCACAAGACTCGATCCGAGCGATCCGCACCGAACGCGGATTGGCCGGGAAGGTCATGACCAAAGACGGTGTCTTGGTCATCCGCTGGGAACTACCCAGTGGCACCGAGATCGACACCGGATTCCGCGGTGACGACAAAACCGTCTACCCCCTATGGACTGAAGAAGATTCAACAACCGCGACGGGCTCAGATTCAGCCCCGCAGAACGGAGAGAGCGCATGAGCGGCTCCCACAACACTCTCGGCGGTGACCTCGCGGTACTGGTCCTTGAGGACGGACGCGTATTTCGTGGCGAAGCTTTTGGAGCTATCGGCCAGACCCTCGGCGAGGCTGTGTTCAGCACCGGCATGACCGGCTACCAGGAAACTCTCACCGACCCCAGCTACCACCGCCAGATCGTGGTCTCCACCGCACCGCAGATCGGCAACACCGGCTGGAACCAGGAAGACGACGAATCTGTCGGCCCGACCGGCGACGCCGCAGGCGCCCGGATCTGGGTGGCGGGCTACGTTGTCCGCGATCCTTCGCGAGTGACCTCGAACTGGCGTGCCACCGGTTCTCTGCAGGACGCGCTGGAAAACCAGGGCGTCGTCGGTATCGCGAGCATCGACACCCGCGCGCTGGTGCGTCACCTGCGCACCCGCGGCTCGATGCGGGCCGGGATCTTCTCGGGCGACGCTCTCGCGTGGTCCGGTGCCGGAATCCTCGACACCGACGCCCTGCTGGACCGCGTCCGTCAGCAGCCATCAATGCTCGGCGCTGACCTCGCGGGCGAGGTGAGCACCACTACCGGCTACACCGTCGAACCTGACGGTGAGGCGCTGTACACGGTTGCCGCGATTGACCTCGGCATCAAAACCAACACCCCGCGCATGTTCGCCCAGCGCGGCATCCGGGTGCATGTGCTGCCGTCAAACGCGACGCTTGAGCAGATCCTCGACCTCAAGGCTGATGGGGTGTTCCTATCCAACGGTCCCGGCGACCCGGCTACCGCAGACGGCGCCGTGCACCTCACCAAAGAGGTGTTGGGTCAGGGCCTGCCGCTGTTCGGTATCTGCTTCGGCAACCAGATCCTGGGCCGGGCACTTGGCCGCGGCACCTACAAGATGAAGTTCGGTCACCGCGGCATCAACATCCCCGTGATCGAACATGAGACCGGCCGAATCTCCATCACCGCGCAGAACCACGGGTTCGCGCTCGAAGGCGAGGCAGGGGAGGAGTTCGACACTCCGTTCGGCCGCGCCATCATCAGCCACACCTGCGCCAACGACGGAACCGTCGAAGGTGTTCGCTTGCTTGATGATTCGGCGTTCTCAGTCCAGTACCACCCGGAAGCAGCCGCAGGACCGCACGACGCGGCCTACCTCTTCGACCGGTTCACCACTTTGCTCTCGGCTCGCCGGGGGACGGGAGTTAGCAAGTAATGCCACGCCGTAACGATCTTTCACACATTTTGGTGATCGGTTCCGGACCGATCGTCATTGGACAGGCCTGCGAGTTCGACTACTCGGGCACCCAGGCGTGTCGAGTCCTGCGCGAAGAGGGACTGCGCGTCTCGCTCGTCAACTCCAACCCGGCGACGATCATGACCGACCCGGAGTTCGCGGATGCCACCTACGTGGAGCCCATCACCGCCGAGTTCGTCGAGAAGGTCATCGCGCGTGAAGCCGAGAAGGGCTTCCCGATTGATGCTGTTCTCGCCACGCTCGGTGGCCAGACCGCACTCAACACTGCGGTTGCGCTCCACGAGCAGGGCATCTTGGAGAAGTACGACGTCGAGCTGATCGGCGCGGACTTCGACGCGATCCAGCGCGGTGAAGACCGCCAGAAGTTCAAAGACATCGTTGCCAAGGTCGGCGGCGAATCCGCACGTTCACGCGTGTGCCACACGATGGACCAGGTCCATGACACGGTTGCCGAACTCGGCTACCCCGTCGTCGTGCGCCCGTCGTTCACCATGGGTGGCCTCGGCTCCGGTATGGCCTACAACGAAGACGACCTGAACCGTATCGCCGGTGGCGGTCTGGCCGCGTCACCGACCGCTAACGTGCTGATCGAAGAATCGATCCTCGGTTGGAAAGAGTACGAACTCGAACTCATGCGTGACGGCCGCGACAACGTGGTCATCATCTGCTCGATCGAAAACGTCGACCCGGTCGGCGTCCACACCGGCGACTCGGTGACCGTCGCACCTGCGATGACCCTGACCGACCGTGAGTACCAGAAGATGCGTGACCTTTCGATCGCGATTCTGCGTGAGGTCGGCGTCGATACCGGTGGCTGCAACATCCAGTTCGCGCAGGACCCGCGCGATGGGCGTCTCGTTGTCATCGAAATGAACCCGCGTGTCTCAAGGTCGTCGGCCCTGGCGTCTAAGGCCACTGGCTACCCGATCGCGAAGATGGCCGCGAAGCTGGCCATCGGGTACACCCTCGATGAGATCGTCAACGACATCACCAAGGAAACCCCTGCCTGCTTCGAACCGACCCTCGACTACGTCGTGGTTAAGGCACCGCGTTTCGCGTTCGAGAAGTTCCCCGGTGCAGACGGCACGCTGACCACCACAATGAAGTCGGTCGGCGAGGCCATGGCCATCGGCCGTAACTTCACTGAAGCCCTCGGCAAGGTGATGCGTTCACTCGAAACCAAGCCTGCCGGATTCTGGACCGGACCGAGCGAAGAGCGCGGCGACCTCGATGCACTGCTCGCCGAGCTGAAGGTGCCGCACGACGGCCGCCTCTACGGCATCGAGCGCGCAATGGCGTGGGGCGCCACCGACGAGCAGCTGTTCGATGCCACGGCCATCGACCCATGGTTCCTCGACCAGATTCGCCTCATCCACGAAATGGGCAATATCGTCCGCGACGCTGAGGTTCTCGATGAGCCGCTGCTGCGCCGCGCGAAGTATCACGGCCTCTCCGATCGCCAAATCGCTGCGCTGCGTCCCGAACTCGGCAACGAATCGGTTGTCCGTGAACTGCGCGATCAGCTGGGCGTTCACCCGGTGTACAAGACCGTCGACACCTGTGCCGCCGAGTTCGAGGCGAAGACGCCGTACCACTACTCGACGTATGAGCTGGACCCGGAAGCTGAGTCTGAGGTTGCCCCGCAGACCGAGCGTCCGAAGGTTCTGATCCTCGGTTCGGGCCCCAACCGCATCGGCCAGGGCATCGAATTCGACTACTCGTGTGTGCACGCCGCACAGACACTGTCGCAGGCCGGATTCGAGACCGTCATGGTCAACTGCAATCCCGAGACCGTCTCCACCGACTACGACACCGCCGATCGCCTCTACTTCGAGCCGTTGACGTTCGAAGATGTGCTAGAGGTCTACCGCGCCGAATCGCGCTCCGGTGTCGTTGAGGGTGTCATCGTGCAGCTGGGTGGTCAGACGCCACTGGGCCTTGCGAAGCGGCTTGAAGCTGCGGGTGTCCCGATCGTGGGCACCAGCCCGGCCGCCATCGACCTCGCTGAGGACCGCGGCGAGTTTGGTCGCATCCTGGTCGAAGCAGGCCTGCCCGCACCAAAATTCGGCACCGCGACCTCGTTCGAGGGTGCCCGCGATATCGCGGCAGGAATCGGCTACCCCGTCCTGGTGCGCCCGTCCTACGTCCTCGGCGGCCGCGGCATGGAAATCGTCTACGACGAAAAGTCCCTGGAGGACTACATCTCTCGCGCCACCGAGATCGACGAAGACCGCCCAGTGCTGGTCGACCGCTTCCTCGAAGACGCCATCGAGATCGACGTTGACGCACTGTGCGACGGCACTGAGGTGTACCTCGGCGGTGTGATGGAACACATCGAGGAAGCTGGAATCCACTCCGGTGACTCCGCGTGTGCACTGCCGCCCATCACCCTGGGCCGCGCAGACCTTGAGAACGTACGACGCTCCACCGAGGCCCTGGCCAAGGGAATCGGCGTCAAGGGCCTGCTGAACGTTCAGTACGCACTCAAGGACGACATTCTCTATGTCCTGGAAGCGAACCCGCGTGCATCACGCACCGTTCCGTTCGTGTCCAAGGCCACAGCAGTCCAGCTCGCGAAGGCGTGCGCACGGGTCATGCTGGGCACCTCCATCGCGCAGCTGCGCACCGACGGCATCTTGCCGCCGAGCGGCGACGGCGGAGACGCACCAGCATCGGCGCCCGTCGCCGTCAAGGAAGCGGTGTTGCCGTTCAACCGATTCCGCCGCGCAGACGGCACTGGCGTCGACACGCTGCTGAGCCCGGAAATGAAGTCCACCGGCGAAGTCATGGGTATCGACTCAGACTTCGGCACCGCCTTCGCTAAGAGCCAGACCGCCGCGTACGGTTCGCTGCCGACCTCGGGCACTGTGTTTGTCTCGGTCGCCAACAAGGACAAGCGGTCGCTGATCTTCCCGGTCAAGCGACTCGCCGACCTCGGTTTCCGCATCGTCGCTACCGGCGGCACCGCCGACGTTCTGCGCCGCAACGGCATCGACTGTGAGCAAGTCCACAAGGCGTCCGGTGAGGAACTGCCTGACGGCGCACGCACGATCGTCGACCAGATCCGCGCTGGTGAGGTCGATATGATTATTAACACCCCGTACGGCAATGCAGGCCCGCGTGTCGATGGCTACGAAATCCGTAGCGCCGCGGTATCGGTCAATATCCCGTGCATCACCACCGTTCAGGGCGCCTCCGCGGCCGTGCAAGGCATCGAAGCGAGCATTCGCGGAGACATCGGCGTGCAGTCGCTCCAGGAATTGCACGAGCGTCTGCGCGAAGAGGCGCAGAAGTGACGTTCGATACGCAGTCGGCCCAGGCGGGCGCGTGGAGCGCCCGCCTGCGGTCGGCGGTTGCCGACCGCGGCCGCCTGTGTGTCGGCATCGACCCACATCCAGCGTTGCTCGATGCCTGGGGCCTGCCGGACTCGGTGGACGGGCTCGCCCGGTTCACCGACACGTGTGTTGAAGCGTTCGGCGCCGACGCGGCCATCGTCAAGCCTCAGGTGGCGTTTTTCGAGGCCTACGGGGCCGCTGGCTACTCCATCCTCGAACGCGCGCTAGCAGCGCTGAGAGAGGCGGGCGCGCTGGTTCTGGCGGACGCCAAGCGTGGGGACATCGGATCGACGATGGCGGCGTACGCGAAGGCGTGGCTGGGACCGCGTGCCCCGCTGTGGTCCGATGCCGTCACGATTTCGCCGTACCTCGGATTCGGCGCCCTGGCGCCTGCGCTTGACCTCGCGGCCAGTGGAGGGCGGGGAGTGTTCGTTCTCGCCCGTACATCCAACCCAGAGGGCGGCAGCCTTCAAACGGCGAGCACCCACGCCGGTGAAGGGGTATCGGTCGCGCAGTCGATCGTTGACGCTGCGGCCGATCGCAACGCGGAAAATCCGGACACCGTTGGGTTGGTTATCGGGGCTACAGGTGACCACGGCCTCGATTTATCAAATTTTTCTGGACCGATTCTTGCTCCCGGCGTGGGAGCACAGGGCGCGACAGTAGATGATTTAGCTCGCATTTTTGCTGAATCTCGAACTTTGTTGCTGCCCAACATATCCCGTGGAATATTGCGTGCCGGACCAAGCGTTTCCGCACTGCGGAGCGAGGTCAGGCGCCAGTGCGAAGACGTCGAACGCGCCCTCGCATAGCCGATCAGAAACTGCGCGTTGAGTCGGGGGGTGGGTTCGCAATCATCGCCAAAGCGCAGTACGGTCGCATATCGCCGCTGGTTGACAGCGGTTTGGTACATGCCCAACGATGAGACGGAGGAACCGTGGCCCTTCCCCAGTTGACTGATGAGCAGCGCGCTGCTGCTTTGGAGAAGGCGGCTGCCGCCCGTAAGGCGAGGGCTGAGCTCAAGGAGCGCCTCAAGCGCGGCGGCACCGACCTCAAGCAGGTCCTTACCGATGCTGAAAACGATGAGATCCTCGGCAAGATGAAGGTGTCTGCCCTGCTCGAAGCCCTGCCGAAGGTTGGCAAGGTCAAGGCAAAGGAAATCATGGAGGAGCTCGAGATCGCCCCGACGCGGCGTCTTCGTGGACTCGGCGATCGGCAGCGCAAGGCGCTGCTCACGCGTTTTGACTTCGAGGCCTGAGCGCAGCAGTGAACACTGACGCAGTTGTGTCAGAGAGCAGTAATCCGGAGCGAAGGGGTCGGCTAGTTGTTCTAGCCGGCCCCTCCGCCGTGGGTAAGTCCAGTGTCGTGCGAATGCTGCACGAACGTCTGCCTGAACTGGTCTTCTCCGTATCGGCAACCACCAGGGACCCCCGTCCCGGTGAGGTTGACGGTCGCGACTATCGGTTTGTCACGCGAGACGAGTTCGCGCGCATGATCGACTCTGGTGAACTGCTTGAGTGGGCTGAAATCCATGGCGGATTGCAGCTGTCCGGTACCCCAGCGCAGCCCGTCGAACAGGCACTTTCTGCCGGTTCGCCCGTGCTTGTCGAAGTAGACTTGGCCGGCGCACGCGCAGTGCGCGCCGCCAAGCCGGAAGCGCTGCTGGTATTTATGGCACCCCCCAGCTGGGAGGTGCTTGTTGACCGTTTGACCGGTCGAGGAACCGAAGCACCCGAGGTCATCGAGCGTCGTCTCGCTACCGCACGGGTCGAACTTGATGCGCAAAATGAGTTTGATGTGGTCCTTGTGAACGAGGATGTCGAACGTACCTGCGACGAGTTGGTATCCTTATTGGTCGGACCCCATCTACTTTCAGGAGAAACCGAGTGAGCACAACCGCAGCGTCCCTTCCCGCACCGGGTGAACTGCCCGCGTACGACACCCCGCTCGGTATCACCAACCCTCCGATTGATGAGCTGCTTGAGCGCACTTCTTCCAAGTACGCACTGGTGATCTACGCGGCAAAGCGTGCCCGCCAGATCAACGACTACTACAACCAGCTCGGTGACGGCATCCTTGAGTACGTCGGCCCCCTCGTTGAGCCTGGCCTCCAGGAAAAGCCGCTGTCGATCGCGCTGCGCGAGATCCACTCCGACCTGCTTGAGCACACCGAAGGCGAGTGAGCGGAGAGTCAGCTGTGTCTGACGCTGTTTCTGTGTCCGATTCGGTTTCGGGGGCCCACGTGCCAACAACACGCAAGCAGATTGTTGTCGGTGTAGGCGGCGGTATCGCCGCGTACAAGAGTTGCGCACTCATTCGAAGTTTTACCGAGGCTGGGCACCACGTACGCGTGGTGCCCACAGAATCGGCGTTGCAGTTTGTCGGCAAAGCGACCTTTGAGGCCCTCTCCGGCAATCCCGTGCAGACGGGCGTCTTCGCGGACGTTCCGCAGGTTCCGCACGTCCGGCTCGGTCAAGAAGCAGACCTCGTGGTCATTGCTCCAGCGACAGCCGATCTCATGGCACGGGCGGCCTCCGGCCGAGCAGATGACTTGCTCACCGGTACTCTGCTCACCGCGCGCTGTCCGGTCTTGTTTGCCCCCGCCATGCACACCGAGATGTGGGAGCATCCCGCGACGGTGGCCAACGTTGCCACCCTGCGTTCCTACGGCGCCATTGTCTTAGAACCGGCTTCCGGGCGGTTGACCGGCAAGGACACCGGTGCCGGGCGTTTGCCTGAGCCCGAGGAAATTGCTGGTCTCGCCGCGTTGCTTTTGGAGCGCCGCGACGCACTTCCGCGTGACCTCGAAGGCAAACGTGTCGTCGTCTCCGCTGGCGGTACCCGCGAGCCACTCGATCCCGTGAGGTTTCTCGGCAACCGCAGCTCCGGCAAGCAGGGCTACGCCATCGCCCGGCTCGCGGCGCAACGCGGCGCGGACGTCGTCCTCGTTTCGGGGTACACGGCAGGGATCAGTGAACCTGCAGCGGTTACCACCGTGCATGTGCGCACCGCCCAGGAAATGCAGGCTGTCATCGACAGGGAAGCCGCGCAGTGTGACGCCGTGGTGATGGCCGCAGCCGTCGCAGATTTCCGGCCAACAACGCTGGTCGGAAGCAAGATCAAAAAGGGCGACGGGGAACCAGACTCGATCGAGCTGACCAAAAACCCCGACATTCTTGCCGGAATCGTGCAGGCACGACGTGACGGAGCGGTAGCACCGGAGACGGTCATCGTGGGATTCGCTGCCGAGACCGGCGACGAAGACGGCGACGTCCTGACCTATGCCCGCGCCAAACTCGCCCGCAAGGGCTGCGATTTGCTCGTGGTCAACGCTGTCGGTGACGGGAAAGCATTCGAGGTAGACCACAACGATGGCTGGCTGCTCTCCGCGGATGGCTCAGAGGTGGCCTTAGAACACGGTTCGAAATCGCTGCTGGCAAGCCGCGTACTCGACGCCGTATCCGGCTCACTGAAGTAGCTCACTGAAGTAACTGATGTGGGCGAGCGTGCGTAAAACCCTTCCTCGTCACCGCTGAGAGGACTAGGGTTCGCACCGGCTCAGCCCAATTCGGGTCCGGAGTGGTTAAGCTATTGCACAATCTTGACCGTTCAGGTTCTGCGCTGCTAGAGACGCTGCGCGGGACGCGAATGGAAGCAGCCCCTTAGCGGGGCACACCCTTTGATGGGGACACATCCCTTATTGGGGTAGACCCCTTTATCGGGATAGACCATGGCTGGGAGGAACCCGGCTTCGGTGCAGGGATTTAAGACGTCGAGAGGAAGTTCTGTGAGCCAGACCGGTAGTCGGCTATTCACCAGCGAGTCCGTGACCGAGGGTCACCCGGACAAAATCTGTGATGCCATCAGCGATTCCATCCTTGATGCGCTGATCGCGGAAGATCCGCGGGCCCGCGTTGCCGTGGAGACGCTCGTCACTACCGGTCAGGTTCACGTCGCTGGTGAGGTCACCACCACCGCGTACGCCGACATTCCGAAGATTGTGCGCGAGAAGGTCCTTGAGATCGGATACGACTCGTCCGCCAAGGGCTTTGACGGCAACTCGTGTGGCGTCAACATCGCGATCGGTGCGCAGTCCCCAGAGATCGCTCAGGGCGTCGACACGTCGCATGAAGCGCGTACCGGCGGCCTTACCGAGGATGAGGTTGACCGTCAGGGTGCTGGCGACCAGGGCCTGATGTTCGGTTACGCGTGCACCGACACCCCTGAGCTGATGCCGCTTCCGATTGCGTTGGCGCACCGCCTTTCTCGCCGCCTGACCGAGGTTCGCAAGAGCGGCGTTCTGCCGTACCTGCGCCCGGACGGCAAGACGCAGGTCACCATCGAGTACGACGGCGACAAGCCGGTCCGTCTCGACACCGTCGTGATCTCCACTCAGCATGCCGCCGACATCGACTTGGACAACCTGCTCACCCCTGATCTTCGCGAGAAGGTCCTGGGCAGCGTGCTCGCCGAGCTCGATATGCCGTCGCTGAATACCTCGGACGTGCGTCTGCTGGTCAACCCCACCGGCAAGTTCGTCCTTGGCGGACCCATGGGCGATGCGGGTTTGACGGGCCGCAAGATCATTGTCGACACCTATGGCGGCATGGCTCGCCACGGTGGCGGTGCCTTCTCCGGCAAAGACCCGTCAAAGGTGGACCGCTCCGCCGCCTACGCAATGCGGTGGGTCGCGAAGAACGCGGTCGCTGCAGGACTGGCCGACCGCATCGAGGTCCAGGTCGCCTACGCCATCGGCAAGGCCGCTCCCGTTGGCCTGTTCGTGGAAACCTTCGGCACCGAAAAGATCGATCCGGCCCGAATCCAGCAGGCCATCACCGAGGTGTTCGATCTGCGTCCCGGCGCGATCATCCGCGACCTCGACCTGCTGCGCCCCATCTACGCGCAGACAGCTGCGTACGGCCACTTCGGTTGCACCGACGTCGACCTGCCGTGGGAAAACACCGACCGCGCCGAGAAGTTGCGCGCGGCAGCCGGGCTGTAACGGCCTAGGCCACACTCACCGAGCAGAGCCCGCTTGACGACGCGGAGTTCAGTGGCAGAGAGGGCAGCAGCGGAGGACCGCCCAGTGGCGCGGGTCCTTCCGCTGCTGCCCTTGCCGCATTTGGACCGCGAATTCGACTACCTCGTGCCCAGTGAACTCTCCGACGACGCGCAGCCCGGTGTGCGCGTTCGGGTGCGTTTCGCGGGGCGTCTTGTCGACGGGTTCATCACCGAGCGGACCCAGACCAGCGACCACGGCGGCAAGCTGGGTTGGCTGGATCGAGTGGTATCGGCAGAGAAGGTCCTGACTCCCGAGATCGCGACACTCGTCGAAGCTGTCGCTGCGCGCTACGCGGGCACACGAGCCGACGTCCTGCGTCTCGGGGTCCCGCCGCGCCACGCGCGTGAAGAAGCTGCGCCGCCACCAGAACCAGCGACGGTCAGTGACGTCGACATCAATCAGGCAGCATGGGAGCGCTACGTCCACGGTGATGCGTTTTTGACCGCGCTCGCGCAGGGCCGCGCACCACGTGCCGTCTGGCAGGCGCTACCGGGAGAAGACTGGCCGACACGCCTGGCTGAGATCGCCGCGATTGTCGCTGAATCCGGCCGGAGCGCGGTGCTGGTCGTCCCCGATCAGAAAGATCTCGATCGTGTTCTCGCCGCGTGCGAGCATCTTGTTGGCGCCAGCGCGGTGGTGGGTTTGTCTGCTGGGCTCGGTCCGACTGTGCGGTATCGCCGATGGCTGGCCGCGCTGCGGGGGACTGCGAAGGTCATTGTGGGAACACGCAGTGCCGTGTTCGCCCCCACCCCCGATATTGGTGTGGTGGCGGTGTGGGATGACGGCGACGAGAGCCACGCACAGCCACGTGCCCCCTACCCGCACACGCGTGAAGTTGCTGTCTTACGCGGACATGGCGCTGGTTGCGCGGTTGTCATCGGTGGGCACGCACGCACGGCGGAAGCTCAGGTTCTCGTGGACTCGGGTTGGGCGCACGATTTGTGTGCGCCGCGGGCCGAAGTTCGAGCGCACGCTCCCAAGATCACCGCGCTTGCCGACAGCGATCATGCACTCGCCCGCGATCCCAGTGCCCGCGCGGCGAGGCTTCCCGCCGTCGCATTTGCTGCTGCCCGAAAAGCATTGGCTGCAGACAAACCTGTACTCGTTCAGGTGCCGCGACGCGGCTATGTTCCCGCGCTCGCGTGCGGAAAATGTCGGACGCCAGCGCGGTGCCGTCACTGCCATGGGCCGCTTGCTCTTCCGTCGGCGCCCGGTGCTGATGGAGCGGCCAGTCCGGCCTGCAAGTGGTGTGGGGTGGTCGATGCTGCGTATCGGTGCGGCAGTTGCGGATCGCGCGCATTGCGGGCCGTCGTTGTTGGAGCCGGACGTACCGCCGAAGAGCTTGGTCGGGCGTTCGCTGGGGTACCGGTGCGTACCTCTGGAGGCGACGATGTTCTCGCTGAGGTTCCACCAGGAAAGTCGCTTGTTGTCGCCACTGTTGGCGCTGAGCCGTTCGTTGCGGGTGGTTACGGGGCGGCGCTCCTCCTTGATGGTTGGGCGCTGTTGGGGCGCCCCGACTTGCGGGCTGCGGAAGAAACGATGCGGCGGTGGCTGGGCGCAGCAACTTTGGTGATTCCACTCGCTGACGGGGGAGAGGTGGTCGTCGTCGCCGACGCGGGTATCCCGACCGTTCAGGCCCTGGTTCGCTGGGACCCCGTCGCGCACGCCCAGTCTCAACTCGATGAGCGCGCAGAGGTGGGCTTCCCGCCCGCAGTGCACATGGCCGCGGTGGATGGAACGGCGCTAGCGATTTCGGAATTGCTGGAAGCGGCGGCGTTGCCGAGCGGTGCGGAGGTGCTCGGCCCGGTGGATCTGCCGCCGGGGGCGCGCCTTCCCTTTGCTGGTGAGAGCGTTAACACAGACGATATTGAGCGCATGTTGATTCGTGTTCCGCGCGGTGATGGGCGGGCATTGGCGCGAGCACTGCGCGAGGCGCAGGCGGTGCGTGGTGCGCGCAAGGGCGTGCATCCACCGCGCGTGCAGATAGACCCGCTCCATATCGGCTAGCGGAGCAGACAAAACACGCCCAGTTTGTATCGGAGCGTTGACGGCGCCGCATTGCCGATATATCGTCGATGCAACAACGACAGGTTAGGAGGCTTGATGATGGAGCATTTTCACGACGAACACTTCATGGACAACCACACTCACGGACACCCCGGATTCCCGCACGCAGGCCACATCGGTCACGATCACCGTGGCCGACGTCGGCACCCGCAGCGCGGACGCCGCCACAGTCGACACGACGGCGGACCCAGCGGCTTCCCTCCAGGTTTCGCCGGTCCCGGCTTTGCTGGGTTTGGTCCAGACGGACCCGCATTCGGACGGGGCCGTGGCCGCGGTGGTCGAGGCCGACGCGGCGACGTACGCGCCGCGATCCTGCTTCTTCTTGCCGAAGAACCCATGCACGGCTATCAGCTCATCCAGCAGATCGTCGAGCGCAGCGAGGGCGTATGGAAGCCCAGTTCCGGTTCGATCTATCCGGCACTCGCTCAGCTCGAAGACGAAGGCCTCGTCCTTATCGAAAAGGTTGCTGGCCGCAAGACGGCGCGCCTCACCGAGGACGGCGCCCAGTATGTCGAGACCAATAAGGCTGATCTCGGAGTGCCGTGGGATGACGTGCGCGGTGCAGCCGGTGTCGTCTCGGTGGACCTACGCAGCGCGATCAGTGCGCTGATGGGCGCCGCCAGCCAGGTTGCTGCGGTGGGCACTCCAGGCCAGCAGGCCCGCGGAATCGAGGTTCTGGCTGATGCGCGCCGCGCGCTCTACCGCGTGCTGTCTGAAGAGGTACCTGCTGAGGACGCTGCCGCTGAAGGTAGGGACAC
The DNA here is from genome assembly GCA_012515885.1 of Rhodococcus sp. (in: high G+C Gram-positive bacteria). Taxonomy (GTDB): domain Bacteria; phylum Actinomycetota; class Actinomycetes; order Mycobacteriales; family Mycobacteriaceae; genus Rhodococcus_F. The sequence goes on along the minus strand of JAAYXN010000198.1, from coordinate 1,929 downwards.
CGAAGGTGAAGACAAGAGCGCTGGTGGCGAAGCGGCAGAAGGCGTTGACGCCAGTTAGTTTCGGTGCTCGGCGAGTAGAAATCAGCTGGCCACGTAGTTACTCACCGAAATAGCCAGGTCCGAAAGTTGGCGAGAAATGTGGTTACCCGGAGGTTTTTGAGACCTTCGGGTAACCATCTCGCACTCGAATCTTGGTGGAGCTGTAGCCCGAAGGAGACCGGCTTTATCAAATTGCATGTGTGTTGAGGGTCACACTCAGGTTATGGCCTTGAGCAGTTTGCTTGAGGCCCCGATCTGGGGGAAGACGCCATGCTACGAACCGCCAGGGTAGCCACACCCACCGCAACACTTGCACTGTTCACAGCACTCGCAGTCGGGCTGGGGATAGCCGGTACCGGCCTCGCCCAAGCACTTCCGGACCCGCCCACCACGTCATTAGAGGATTTGACGCCAGGGGATTCGACGCAGGGAAATTTACCGTCAGGAAGTGCTGGGAACTCTCCGGCGACATCGTCGTCTGACGCCACGGGGGCCAGCATGTGGCGGGTTCCAACTCTTGCTGGTCCACCCCAAAGTGATCGCATCGCGGCGTCGATCTACGACGCCCAACATCCCGGTTCCGCTCCCGAGGGAGTCAATAACTTTTCCTGCGTCCCTTCGACTCAGCGTCCACGCCCTGTGGTTCTGGCACACGGCACTAACGCCACCACCTATCGCGACTTTTCCGCGCTTGCCCCATTGCTCATTGCGGACGGCTACTGTGTGTTCGCTCTCGACTATGGAGGGATGGGCGGTGACAATTTCGGATCGCAGGATATCCGCACCAGCGCTGCACAATTCGGAACTTTCGTGAGCCAGGTACTTGCAGCCACCGGTGCGGGCACCGTCGACGCGATCGGCTATTCGCAGGGTGCAACAGTGACGCGCTACTACATCAACAAACTCGGCGGGGCCCGCAACGTCAGCTCGTGGGTAGGGATCGCATCGCCGAGCTACGGCGGAATCATGTACGGGCTCGTGCCGATCGTGCAGGCGGTACCGGGAGGAGTGGACCTCGTCGAACGCGTCACCTCGACGGCGGTCGCTCAGCAGATGCAGGGCTCAGCATTTCTCGCCGAACTCAACGGGGGAAGTGACACGGTTCCCGGGGTCAGGTACACGACGATCGCGAGCCGATTCGACGAAATGATCCAGCCTTTCACTAACATAGCTCTACGCGGAGCCGGTGCCACCAACCTCGTTCTGCAAGACGAATGTCCACGCAACGGGTCCGGACATTTCCGTTCCGTCTACGACCCTAATGTTCAAGACCTGGTCCGGCGCGCGCTAGATCCCGACACCGTGCCGCGCGTGCCCTGTGAGGTCGTGCCGGTCGGCGCTGGCATTCCGCAAATCGTCCTGCAAAGTAACTCGTAGTGCGGGAACGCGTTTTGCGGGCCGATAGACTACTCACTTACATGCAACGTTGATAAGTACAAACGTGGGCAACCGCGCGCCGAGCGCCGCGGTGTGGCGGGTACTTGGTCGGCTTAAGAAGTCGGTCTAAGAAGTCGACCTAAGAAAAGGGAGCTGTGTACGTGAGTAGCTGTTGTGCTCGTCCACTTCGGTGGGTGAGTAACTAATATGCGCATTGTTTTTGCAGGGACACCGGAGCCAGCGGTTCCGTCACTGGAGCGGCTTTTGCGTTCGCGCCATGACGTGATTGCCGTGGTTACTCGCCCCGACGCTGCCTCCGGCCGCGGCCGCAAAGTGTCCCGCTCGCCGGTGGCGCAACTCGCTGACGAACACGGCATTGAAGTATTGACCCCGCATAGCGCCTCGGACCCAGAATTCGTGGCCCGCCTCACTGAGCTGGCACCCGACTGCTGTCCGGTGGTCGCCTACGGAGCCCTGCTACCCGAATCGATCCTGGAAATCCCGCGGCTGGGG
>JAAYXN010000197.1 GCA_012515885.1 Rhodococcus sp. (in: high G+C Gram-positive bacteria) | reverse complement strand
GCGGCTTGTAGAGGGTGTTGGCGTAATTCAGTGAACCGCCGCCAACGCCAGCACCTGCGAGGATGAGGCAGTCGCGGAGCATGTGCACACGCTGGATACCGAACAGGCCCAGAGCGGGAGCCCAAAGGAAGTCTTTGAGGTGCCAGCTGTTCTTCGCGAAATCTTTGTCCGCGAAGCGGCGGCCCGCTTCCAGCACCGCGACGCGATAGCCCTTTTCGACGAGGCGCAGAGCGGTGACACTGCCACCGAACCCCGATCCGACGATGAGGACGTCGTAATCCGTGGACCGTTGCTTACCCATACTGAAACCTCCACCGCTGCCGTCGCCAGACCGCACTTAATCACTACCGCTGTGACTATAGCCACAGCCCACCCTATAACTGTAACCAGGTGTTGCATAAAGTGCGGAAAGCGAAGGGCGGGGCGCTGTGGTTGAAACCAAAACACCCCGCCCTACACAGGAAGGAGAAACCTCAAATTTGCGGGCTAGCCGCGAACGTTTAACCCGACCTTCTGGAACTCTTTGAGGTCGGAGTAGCCCGACTTCGCCATCGAGCGACGCAAACCGCCCACCAGGTTCAGTGCACCGAACGGGTCAGTCGACGGTCCAGTCAGCACCTCGTCGAGCGACGGACGCTCCCCAAACGACACCGGCAGCAGTGCGCCGCGAGGAAGCGACGGATGCGCAGCCGCTGACGGCCAGTACCAGCCGCCGCCCGGAGCTTCCTCCGCCACAGCGAGAGGTGCGCCCAGCATCGCGGCGTCTGCGCCACACGCAATAGCCTTCGCGAGGTCGCCAGACGAATCGATATCGCCATCAGCGATGACGTGCACGTAGCGGCCACCCGTCTCATCCAGGTAGTCGCGGCGCGCGGCAGCAGCATCAGCGATAGCAGTGGCCATGGGAACACCGATACCCAGAACATCACTGGTCGTCGTAGCACCCTGGGTGGAGCCGTAGCCGACGATGACGCCCGCCGCACCCGTCCGCATCAAATGCAGCGCGGTCCGGTGGTCAATCACCCCACCAGCCACCACAGGCACGTCCAGCTCGGAAATGAACGTCTTGAGGTTGAGCGGTTCACCGTCACCGTGGGCGACATGCTCAGCGGAAATGATCGTCCCGTGCACCACCAGCAGATCGATTCCAGCTTCAAGCAGCAGCGGCGTCAATGTGCGAGCGTTCTGCGGGCTCACCCGCACCGCAGTGGTGACACCCGCATCGCGAACCTGCGCGACCGCAGCGGCGAGAAGGTTCGGCTGCAACGGCGCTGCATGCAGTTCCTGCAGCAGGCGAATCGGCGCATCCGCGTCGACATCGCTGTCAGCGAGCTCAGCAACCTGAGCGAGCTTGGCAGCGACATCAGCATGCCGACCCCACAGGCCCTCACCGTTAATGACGCCCAAACCACCACGCTTACCGAGCTCGATCGCGAACTCCGGTGAGACCAAAGCATCGGTAGGGTGCGCCAGGATCGGGATATCAAACCGGTAGGCGTCGAGCTGCCATGCAGTCGACACCTCCTTAGAAGAACGGGTGCGCCGCGAGGGGACGATATCGATATCGTCCAGCTCGTAGCTACGTCGGGCCGTACGACCCATGCCGATTTCAACGAGGTCGCGCACGCGCGCCCCTTTCTCGAGTACTCGAATGAACTGCCGGTGTGGAAACCGCGTGAACTAACGCGCCGTGTAGTTAGGTGCTTCCACCGTCATCGTGATGTCGTGCGGGTGGCTTTCCTTCAGGCCAGCCGCCGTGATCTGCACAAACTGCGCCTCCTGCAATTCCTCGATCGTCGACGCACCGGTGTAACCCATTGCCGCACGCAAACCACCCGTGAGCTGATGCGTCACCTGCGAGAGCGGGCCACGGAACGGCACCCGGCCCTCAATGCCCTCGGGAACCAACTTGTCTTCCGAGAGGACGTCATCTTGGAAGTAGCGGTCCTTCGAGAACGACTGGGCGGCACCGCGGGTCTGCATTGCACCCAACGAACCCATACCGCGGTAGCTCTTGAACTGCTTACCGTTGACCAAGATCAGCTCACCCGGGGATTCGGCGGTGCCCGCGAGCAGCGAGCCCAGCATGGCCGTGGACGCACCGGCAGCGAGAGCCTTGGCGATATCGCCAGAGAACTGCAGACCGCCGTCAGCGATCACCGGGATACCGGCCTTGCGGGCAACCGCAGCAGCCTCCAGGATCGCGGTGATCTGCGGGGCACCGACACCGGCAATCACGCGAGTGGTGCAAATGGAGCCGGGACCGACACCCACCTTGACCGCGTCAACACCGGCGTCAATCAGGGCGGCAGCCGCCGAGCGGGTAGCGATATTGCCGCCGATCAGCTGAACCCGATCACCGAACTCAGCCTTGAGCTTGCTGATCATCGACAGCACACCCGACGAGTGACCGTGAGCGCTGTCCACAACAAGCACGTCCACACCGGCGTCAGTGAGAGCACCAGCTCGCTGCCACGCCTCATCACCGGCACCAACCGCGGCGCCAACCAGAAGACGACCATCACGGTCCTTCGTGGCATCCGGGTGCTGCTCAGTCTTCACGAAATCCTTCACCGTGATCAGACCGGTGAGCTTGCCCTGACCGTCAACGATCGGCAGCTTCTCAATCTTGTGGCGACGCAGCAGACCCAACGCCACCTCCGCGGTGACGCCTTCCTGCGCGGTCACCAGCGGCGCCTTCGTCATCACCTCGACGACTGGACGGTTCTGATCCACCTCGAAACGCATATCGCGGTTAGTGATGATGCCCACCAGCTGGCCCGTCTCATCGACCACCGGCAAACCAGAAATACGGAACCGCGCACACTTCGCGTCCACCTCGGCGAGCGTGTCGGTGGGCGAACACGTGACCGGATCGGTGACCATCCCGGCCTCCGAACGCTTCACCGTCTCCACCTGACTTGCCTGCGCCTCAATCGACAGGTTGCGGTGCAGCACACCCATACCGCCCGCGCGGGCCATCGCAATAGCCATCCGCGACTCGGTGACGGTATCCATCGCCGAACTCACCAAAGGAATACGCAACCGAATGCTGCGGGTGAGCTGACTGGAGGTATCAACCGTGTTGGGAACCACGTCGGACGCCGCCGGCAGAAGCAGGACGTCGTCGTACGTCAAGCCAAGCATCGCGACCTTGTTGGGGTCGTCGCCGCCGGTGTGTACATGCCCTGCTGAACTCGTCATGCGGGTCGGACCCTCTCTAGGAAGTCTGGCTCGTGCGTCGCACGCGTACGGAACAACTCCCATGATATCGGCAGGTCACTTCCCAGCAGACACGCCTCCCGTCCTGGCCTGAGCCGATACCGGTGGCGCAGATCCACTCCGACTGCGTACCGTGGTGGCGTGCGCGATCAACTGCCTCCCGGACTTCCGCCGGATCCATTCGCCGGCGACCCCGCCGACCCGACCGCTGCGCTCGATGCAATCGAGCCCGGCGAGCCGCTAGATCCCCACGAGCGTTTGGCCGTGGAAGAGGATCTCGCGGACCTCGCTGTGTACGAAGCGCTACTCGCTCACCGCGGCATTCGCGGGCTTGTGGTGTGCTGCGAAGACTGCCAGCAAGACCACTATCACGACTGGGACATGCTGCGCGCCAACCTGCTGCAGCTCCTCGCTGACGGCACCGTGCGCCCCCACGAGCCAGCGTTTGACCCCACCCCCGAGGCATACGTGACGTGGGACTACTGCCGCGGATACGCAGATGCGTCCATGAACGACGCTCTCCACGGCGACGGATTCGACGTCTAAAACAGCCCGTCCAGACGGTCTAAAACACAACAAAATCCCCGCTACCGCGAAGTTCGCAGTAGCGGGGATATTTGTGTCTGTATGCCTATCCGCTGGGTGTCGTCGACGGCGTCGGCGGCGCGGTGGTGCTCGTCGGCTTCGGTTTGCTGGTCGAGGTCGGCGGCGCAGTCGGCGGTGGCGTCGTCTGCTTCATGATGTCGACATCAGGAACAACGGGCTCTTCCGTCTGCACCGGCGGGACAGGCTGTACCGGCGGCGGAACACCGACACCCGGGCCAGGATCGACCGGGCCGGGAACAGGCGGCGGGACCTGACCGGCGGGCGGCGGAGGCGGCTGCGTCACACTGGAAATCACGCTCTCCAACGCAGCGGTGAGACGGCCACGCCAATCTTCAAGTTCGTTGCGCTGCCCCGAGTCACGCACACCACTGGCACGCTCAGCTGCCGTCGCGAGCACAGAACGTGCTGCTTCGTCGTTGCCCTCAGCGATCAGCCGCTCGGCCTGCTCCAACTGTGAACGGGTGTCCATTTTGGCGACGGTCGAATCGGCTTGCGTACTAAACACCACCGACTTAACTGACCACAGCGGATCGCCCGGCTCCGCGTCGTACGACAGGATCGTGGCACCGCCAAGAACGACCGCGATGGCCGCTGCCGCACCCGCGATGGGACGCAGCAAACGCAGACGCGCAGGCTTGGGCCCCTCGATCGCGGCGAGTGCCTCGTCAACTGTCGGACCCGCAGGCAGCGGCTCCGAAACAATGGAATTTCGCCAGCCGGTAAGAAGCAGCGCGAGCTCATACTGCTCACGCGTATCAGTGGGCACGGTGCCACCCGCGGCGATCGCGTCAATTAACGCGTCGTCACGTCTGACGGCACCGACATCCACCGGTTCGTTATCCCCGGTGAAGCCGGTTTCGGGATCTGTGCCCCTAGCCATCCTTCTCACCCGCTCTCATGACTTCCTTCTTCAACTTCGCGATAGCTCGATGTTGGGCTACACGAACAGCCCCCGCTGTACTGCCCACAGCCTCAGCAGTTTCTTCGGCAGACAAACCCACCACCAACCGCAAAATGAGGATCTCCCGGTGTTTCTCCGGGAGCAGTTGCAGCAGGGAGTTCATTTCCCGGCTGCGTTCCGCATCCAACGCCCGTTGTTCAGGTCCGCTGTCAACTGCTACGACATCTGGTACTTCGGCAACCGGCTCCGATTTGTTACGCGCTGAGCTGCGATGGGCGTCAGCAACCTTGTGCGCGGCGATCCCGTACACAAACGCCATGAACGGTCGACCCTGATCTCGGTATCGCGGAAGCGCCGTCATGACGGCAAGGCACACTTCCTGTGCCACATCGTCTGCAGAGAGTTGGCCCCGCTCTGTTGCGCCGACGCGCGCCCGGCAGTAGCGAACCACGAGCGGCCTCACGCTTTCGAGAACCAGAGCTAGAGAGGCACGATCCCCCTGTACAGCTGCGGCAACAGCGGAATCGAGCTCCTCGCTAGTGTCAGTCATAGGCAGTGAAAATCCCTGGCGTTACGTGGGCACCCCGGGCACGGGTGTGCTCCCGCTCTCAGCGGAACACACCAACTCTAGCGGGAAGAACTGCTCAAGATGCCACGGGTCGTCTACTCGATACAGGCGCCTACTTTTCGTATCGCTAGTGCCGTCGCTAACAGCGAAAATAGCCACCTCGACGACGCAGTAATTCCTCACAGCGGTCGCGTGATTGCACTCCGCGGGTCTGTGAACTCACACCGGCTAGCAAAAGAGACGCCGCCCACTCCAGTGGCACTAAACCGAGCCTCTCGCAGCGTGCCCGCACCTGCTCACCGCACTCAAGCACCGTCTCCAGCGGCTCGGTGCCTGTCATCACCGCGCACTGCAGCAGCGTCGATTTCACATGGTGTCGCACTGAACCCCACTCCAGTGCGAGCGCGGCGGCGCGATCCGCGTACGTCCCCGCGTCAACGAAGTTCCCGGCAGCCAGCGACAGCTCAGCACTGACCCAGCTCCACCGAATCCGCTGCCTCTGCAACTGCTCGTCCGGGAAGGACGCCACCAGCGCCTCGCACCGTCGCTGTAGTTCCCATCCCACCCCGAGGCGCCCCATCCCCAAATTGTCCGCAGCCAGCCCCGTCCAGGCGTCCGCCCGCGCAGCAGCCACGGCCGCGTCGGCGTGCGCGTCGGCGCTGGACATCGGTAGCGCGGCGAGGGCAGCGCCATCGAAACTGGCCGCCTCCTGATGGCGTCCACCCTGACGAAGAAACGATGCCCAGGTACTCATTGCCAGCGAACGCAGCGCCGCATGATGCGGGTCGGAGGTAGTGGGGCTTGTGGCCCGCAGGAGGGTGGTCAGTTCAGCGCGCGCCTGCGCGTAGCGGCCCTGGCCGCCGAGGACGACGCCGCGCAGCCATAGGCCCTCCACAGTGTGGGCGCGCGGCAGGGGCGCGCGGTCCGGGTGTGCGCCGAACGCAGCATCAGTCAACAGGGGCAGAACGGCGGGGCGCATAGGACCATGATGTCAACAACTTGCAAGCGCCTCTCGCTGATCCCCCTTTCCGAGGGGACGGAGATCTTGACGGGGACGTACACCTGCCGTTCGCGCAGAGTTCATTCTTTATTTCGCATCATGCATGTATGCAACTATTAACAAACATGTGTCGACAAAGTTAAATGGCGCTTTCTCCCACAAAGGCATTGCTGCAATACGCGACCATCAATTGAGATCAATGGTCTCACTAACTCAACGATGTTGCGCCGCAACACACATTCAGATAGTTACCGAAACCGCGTGC
>JAAYXN010000196.1 GCA_012515885.1 Rhodococcus sp. (in: high G+C Gram-positive bacteria) | reverse complement strand
AGGAGCACCGATGGAATTGCCGCTAGTGGATCGAGGCCCCCGTACAGCACCAGCATTGTTGAACCCACCGCGGAGACAGCGATCGCGAAACTTGGCGCTGAGAACACCTGAACAAGGGCCGTTCCATGCATCGTCGAACGCACCCAGTCCGACAGAGAAGCAACGAAGTTCGCTGAACGATCACGAAACCGTTGACCACCCCGATCATGACTAGCGAATACCTTCATCGGAGCAATACCGCGAACCAACTCAACGGTCGCGGAGTTGAGTTCTGCGGCAGCGACACTGAACCGAGAAAATTGCCGCGTGAGGTCCTTCATCATCAGCGGGAAAGCTGCCGCCACCGCCGCGACAGGGAGCAAGCCCAACACGCCGATCCGCCAGTCCACGATGAACAAATAGCTCACACTGATGATGCCGCCTGCTACCGCACCGGTGGCGTCGGGAACGACGTGGGCGATCAATTGATGCGTTTTAGCGACGTCGTCCTGGACGATCTTCTTCACCTTCCCGGACGAGTTTCGGTGAAACCAGTCGAGTGGAAGCCGAAGAAGTTGATCGACCTGACGCTGACGGACATAGCGGGAAAACGTCATGTCTGCGCTGTGGCTGACGTGGTAACCCGCAAAAGTCAACAGTGAGGCCGCTATCAGCGAACCAATCAGCACTCCGCCAGCTAGCCACAGCCTGCCCGTATCGACCAGCGACCACGACGCAGGTGTCGAGCCGTCATAGCTTGCGAGCGGCGCAAGGATTCGTACTAGTTCCATCACCGCGATAATGGGAAGCACACTCGAAAGTGCCCCTACACCACTGAGCACGCCGGCAAGAAGAAGTGGCCGCCGAACTGGTGACGCCAAGCGCAGAAATGACGTTTGCCCATGGGGCGTCTTGGTATCTTGCGCGCTGGTCATGACAGCCCTCCCCCATGTGTGGACGACGCACTGCTGGTCCTCTTCCGAAAAACAGTGATGGGTTCGTGGATGTCGTGCGAACTGCGCAACCAGTCGTTCGCGTGTACATCGAAGCGCAAAGCATCAGCACTCGCTGCCACCCACAGGCGTTTCGGATCGTCAAGACCTATCGATACCGCATACTCCCCGTACTGCTGCGCTAGTTCGAAAGGAGAAAGCCCGTACCCAAGTAGCAGCGAGTTTGGAACAGAAACAATTTCGCCCGCGCCAGATCGCAGATAGTCGTGAAGAGCTCCCGCACGATCGACGCGATCTAAGTCTTCCCACCGAGTTACCGCGGCAGCTACCGGCAGGCTGGCGCCGGGGCGAGCCCTGTAGAGAACGGCATCAAACCGGTACCGGGCGAGGTCACAATCGGAGCGCATCGGCCGTGGATAGAAAGCCACTGACCATTGACTGCCGTCCTCCTCGCCAAGCGATGCGCCGCAACGACCAATGTGGCCTGGAGAAACCAGTAGTTCTGGATCACTCTGGGCGAGTCGCGTTGCAGCACCGTCAATGTCGTCAATCGACGCGAACGGGTTGAGGCGGCGAGCCCGCTCACGACATTGCTCGTGGTGCAGCGACGCTATTCGTAGATCTCCCAGATATATCACCGCATCGTCAGCGAGATACGGCGTGATCTGGGCAAGAACGAAACTCAAGTACGCGCACTCGGGGAAATACTGCGCAACGGAGTTGATGACGACGCAATCGAACAGCGGGCCACCGAGCGCGTCAAGGTAGTGCGTCTCATGTGCTGCGGCGCGAACAGTTATCGGCGTGGAGTCTGTCGCGCGCGCCATCATCACGTCGGAAGCGGCGGCCGCGGGATCGCTCATGACGTAGCGATCGACGCTCGGAGCGAGCTTCGCGGCAAGCATGCCCGTGCCACCACCGATTTCTAGAACCGACCGCTTGGCCAGCGCCGCGACACGACGTCGACTGCATTCAAGCCACTGGCTCATTACGTCCTCAGATAGGCGCTCCCCCGTGACAAAATCGGTCCACCCAGCCAGAACGTCTTGATCGTCCTCGTACACCGACCGGTAGACCTGCGCCCACTGGTCGGTGAATTGCGTCCACTCCTGTTGACGCTGCTGTGGGGTGCGTTCGATTGCATCCGAATCGACGGAGTGAGGGGTTCCCATTTTCCCGGTCATTCAGAGTTTCCCTTCTCCGCCGCGCTGAGTGCACTGCCGTTCGCGATGTCATCTGCATCCAGGCGCGTAGATGGGTCAGAATGCGAGGCACCTGGCGGGTTCACGGGGAGATAGTCGGCGAAGAATTTCTGCACGATTTCGGAGACGACGTCTAATGCTGGTCTGTTCAGAATCGAATAGTGATGCGCATCAACGTCGTAGCGAACGAGGCGCCCCACGTATGGGCCCCAACCGAGATCGACCGCATCGCCGGTGTCGTCCACTCCCATTCCGACACCGGAATTGTGCGGCGCCTTCTGTTCGGCTCGGATTAGCAGAACCGGCGCAACATCGGCGGCGCTGGCGCCGTGTTCGCCTAAGCCGTGCAGGTGACGAGCGAAGGTGTCGAGTTTGCGGGCGGTGTTGGTGGCGGGAAGACCAGCCGCACTCAGTCTCTGCTCCATGAGAGCTAGTTGACGTTCGATGGGTAGTTGAACTAGCTGTGCGCGTAACCCATCGAAGTCTGCGCACACCGGAGCTCCCGTGAACGCTTCCAAAGAACCCAAGTAGCGGATCGCTACTTCACCATGCTGCGCGGCCGCGTCGTGACCGGGGACGCGCCGAATGTGGTCGGGGACATTGGAATCCACCATGACGATCGCGGCGACCTCAATCGCGTGATCCTGCACCAAGATCGACGCAACTTCATGGCCGACCGTTCCGCCCATCGACCACCCACCGATCACCAGGGGCCCGCCACCACTGTGCCGCGCAATCACATCGGCATACAGGCGGGAAAGCGTCCCGATATCTCTGGGCAGCGTCCCTGCTGGTAGGTCGCCAGAAAGTTCAGGATCAGAGAGTGCGTACACGGGGTGAGCGGCCAGTGCCCGGGCGAGTCCGACGTAACACAACACATCGCCCCCAGAAGGATGCAAGAGGTACACCGGTACGCCCGCGGTGGCCGCCGCATCACCTCCCTCAGACATGTCAGAGAGCGTGATCACCGCATCGACGTGCAGCGTCGCCGGGTCCGCAGTGCGCTGGGCATCCGCAATTCGTGCCGCGACGGCAGCGATCGTCGGATTTGTCAGGAAGTCTGCGGGCGCGATCCGGATTTCGTACTGAGCGCGGATGGCAGCGAGCAGACGGATCATCGATAGTGAATCCCCGCCCGCAGCAAAGAAATCCGACTCGATACTGAGATCTTCCACATCGGTAAATTCACTCCAGAGTTCGGTCACTGCGGTGACCACGGCTGGATCCAGCACCATCTGCGAGGTGTTTTCGCCTACCTTGTCGCTCCCAGTACCGTCCCCTGCTGCAGCTCCGACGGTTGCGGCCACGCGACGGTCATCGCGGTGAAGCACATCCAGAGGCACGGTGAACGCATCGCTGCTCCGAGCAACCCGCATCGCCCAAAACTCAATATGCTCAATGACAGCGTCGAGTTCCACCGCGTCGAACACTGCCTCGGCTGCGTCGAGGTTGCAGACAAGTTGGCCGTTTTCTTCCGCGACCTGGCAGTCCACCAACACCTGCGGTGTCCGGACTCGCTCGTAAACATCAGACGGGTCGATACGTGACGTCGCGCCATCCCGCGCCGCATCCCGAAACCCCACCGTGGATGTGAAGACCACGGGCGCGGGGACTGAACGAGTTCCCTTGTGCCGAGCCAGTTCCCGCGCCACCTCGACACCTGAAATGAGTCCGTGGTCAAGAACCTGTGCGACTGCCCCAGCGAACGCGCGCACAGCGCCGCCGAAGTCAGCGTGATCCACGTCAACATCAAGCAGCGTGCTGGAAGCAAAGGGGCCGAGAACCTGCTCGATATCGGGATGGATCGGTACGCGGTTGAAGAACAGCATCGTCAACAGGAAGCGT
>JAAYXN010000195.1 GCA_012515885.1 Rhodococcus sp. (in: high G+C Gram-positive bacteria) | reverse complement strand
GTGATCAAGAAGATGGGCTATCAGCGCAACCTCGGCGCGCAGATGCTGACGACCCATCGCTCCAACCTCATCGAATTCATCGTCATGGACGTGTATTTTGGGCTGGTGCTGCCGCAGATGGCGCAGTACATCAACGCGGCGGGCTACTCCACCCTGTACTCCGAATGCACCGAAGACAACTTCGCAGATACGCTGAACACTGCGGCGGCGCGGATGGTGGATGGTATTCTGCTCTACGCGCCCAGGCTGCAAATCTCCGACGAAGAGCTGCTGGCGATGAGTCACGGCATTCCGATCGTGCGGCGCGACTATGTGATCGAATCGAAGCTCACCTGGGTCGGCTATAGCCAGGAGCACGCGACGCGTCTGGTCGTGCAGCACTTGCTTGACCAGGGCCACCGGCAGATCGCGGAGATCACCGGCTCGCTTGACTTTATCAACCCCCGCGTGCGGCACGAAACATGGCTCAGCCTGCTGACATCCCAGGGGATTGAGCCGGGGCCGAGTTATGCCGGAAACTATTCGACCTTCGCCGCCGCCATGAAAACGGGGTACGAGGGTGTTTGCGAGTTCTTGAAGCGCGGCGAGCGGTTTACCGCAATTATGACCGTGAACGATTATGTCGCGCTCGGCGCGCTCTATGCGCTGCACGAGCACGGCCTGCGCGTTCCTGAAGACGTGTCGATTGCCAGCTTCGATGACGACGCGATTGCGTCGTACCTCATCCCCCCGCTGACGACGGTCCATTTCGACTTTGACATCCAGAACCGGCTGGCATCTCAATTTCTGCTTGAGCAGATCAGCGATCCCAACTACCGGCACCACCAGCATGTGTTGATCCCGGATTTGATCGTGCGGCAAAGCACGCAGCCGCCCGCTTGAGGCACCGGGAAACCTGCGATCGCGTCACGAAACCGCGCGGTGAAGAAGGAGCAGTGATGAGTAGCAAACGGCGCTTTGCAGTGGTCGGCACAGGGGGCCGCGCAGGCATCTTCATCCAAGCCGTCACGGAGACGTACCGCGATTCCTGCGAGCTGGCCGCGCTGTGCGACCTCAGCCAGACCCGGATGGACTGGCACAATCAGCAGCTCCACGCGCGGACCGGGCTAGCCCCTGCTCCCACGTACCACGCCAGCCAGTTCGACCGCATGATCACCGACACGCGCCCCGACACGGTGATCGTCGCCACGGTCGACGCGACCCATCACCTGTATATCAACCGCGCAATGGAAATGGGGTGCGACGTCATCAGCGAGAAGCCGATGACGACCGATGTAGACAAAGCCCGGTCGATCTTCGAAACGATCGAGAAGACCGGAAAGAAGCTGGGGGTCACGTTCAACTATCGGTATGCGCCCGCCTTCACCAAGCTGCGCGAACTGGTGATGCAGAGGGTCGTCGGGCGCCCGCTGAGCGTCGACCTCTCCTGGCTGCTTGACACGTACCACGGCGCCGATTACTTCCGACGCTGGCACCGCGAGAAGCACAATTCGGGCGGGCTGCTGGTGCACAAGGCCACGCACCATTTC
>JAAYXN010000194.1 GCA_012515885.1 Rhodococcus sp. (in: high G+C Gram-positive bacteria) | reverse complement strand
GTCTCAAGCCGTTCTGTGGGGTTCCACAGCCCCCACAGCAGCACACCAGCAGCGGTCACCGGAACGAGCAGGAGTCCAACCACGGTGCGCCAGGTCAGCGTCCGCCCCGCACGCAGTCGCTGCAGTCCTGAGCCGCTCCTCGCGTTCACTCTGGCGGTCATGCGTTTCCTCCGTGTGCGGTGGTGACAGATTCGGGAATAGTCGCGGTGGCGCCGGTGTCGACTGGGTCACCGAGCACAATGATCGACGTCGCAACTGGTAGCGCGGTTTCGGCAAGTTCCCGGGTACCGATGACGACCACGGTGAGGGCGGTGTCGCGATCGCGGCGAACGGTCGCGTCAGCGTGCAGGCTCGAACGCGCGTGCTCCAGAAGTTCGCGGGATCGCAGGTCGGCCCCCCATCCGCGCAGATCAAGGATCAGCATCTCGGGGCGGTCAGAGAGAGCCTCATCAATGGATGCTGGTGTGGCCCAGGCCGACCTACCACGAAGTGTCGCGGCGCGCTCTGGCACCAGCAGACCTGCCACCTTGAGGGTGCCGCTCTTGATAGGGCTACGCCCGCTGAGCACTCCCGCCAGCGCCCCCGACAGCGGGTTGGCAACGGGCAAGAGGAGCGCCTCTCCTTCAGCTACCCGGAGCTCGGGCACGCGGCCCACTCCCGGGAGCACGACGCGGGTAGCAGCAATGCGCGCATTCGGCATGTCGGCGGGCCAGTGCGCGTGTTCGATCTCGCGAGCGAGACCTTCGCCTTCAACGTCAAATGATGGCAGCAACCGATCAAGCCAGCGAGGCATGCGCCAGGCACGGTCGCCGAGCAGCTGCAGCACTGCTGGCACCAGGGTCATGCGCACGATGAAGGCATCAACGAAGACCCCCACGGCAAGCCCCAGTGCAATCACCTTAATCGAGGGATCTCCTTCGGGCACGAACGCGGCAAACACGGCAAACATGATGATCGCCGCCGCGGTGACGACCCGACCCGATCCTATGAATCCTCGTCGGATTGCCGCACTGCTGTCGGCGCCGTGGACTACCTCTTCACGAATACGAGCGACGAGAAAGACCTCGTAATCCATGGCGAGCCCAAAGAGCACACCCATCAGGATGATCGGCATGAAACTCAGCACCGGACCGGCGTGATGCACGTTCAGGAGGTCTGCGAACCAGCCCCACTGAAAAATTGCGACGACCGCACCAAAGGCGGCCCCGACCGAGAGCACGTAGCCCAGCGTGGCTTTAATCGGCACCCACACCGAACGGAAGACCATGGCCAGCAGGATCAGTGACAGGCCCACCACGAGCACTCCAAACGGCACCAAGGCTTCGAGCAGCAACTGTGACACGTCGATCCCGACCGCCGTGAACCCGGTTACGGCGAGGCTCACGCCGTAGGTGTCGAGCCATTCGTCATGGTGATCGCGAAGTTCGTTGACCAGCGCCGCCGTGCTCTCCGCCTGCGGCCCCTCTTCGGGGATCACCTGAATGATGCCCGTGTCGGCCCCCATGTTGGGGGTGGCGAGCGGCACGCTGGCGACCCCGGGGATCGCCCGCACCTCGTCGGCGAGATCATC
>JAAYXN010000193.1 GCA_012515885.1 Rhodococcus sp. (in: high G+C Gram-positive bacteria) | reverse complement strand
GCGGGAAGCCCGAAGATGCTGGCACTTGCCGCCAAGTACGCGGATATTGTTTCGGTGTCCACTCCCATCAGTGAGGACGGCAAGCTGCTGCTGTCGGGTATCACGATGGAAAAGACGATCGAGCGCGTCGAACGTATCCGCGAGGCTGCTGGTGACCGATTCGACGACATCGAGTTGAACTGGACGATCACCACGATCGTCGTCACCGATGATCGGGAACAGACCGCTGAGATGGCTCTTGCTGCGCTGGGGCAGGGTTTCCCGCCCAACATTGCGGTTGATACCGAGCTGACTGTCGACGAAATCCTGAACTCGCCGTACCTGGCGTTTGGGTCATTTGATGAAATTGCGGACCAAATTCGGGACGTGCGCGCAAAGACGGGGATGTCGTACGTCGGTATTTACCCCACCCAAATGGACGCATTTGCGCCGGTCATCGCACAGTTGAAAGGTGAATGACCTGTGCCGCCGTGTTCCATAGACGTGATGCGAATCTGTAACATGTGATCTGCTCGTCACCGATAAACGTATTCGGGCAAGTGCTATTTGAAGCAACGTCCGCTAGCGGCCCACACCGCAGGGACGTAGACCCGATTCAGCGAAGGAAGTTTGGGGCGCAGTCGTGGCCACAGGCCCGTCTGTGTGATCGCTTCGAAGGAGAAGGAATGAACGCGAAGCTCGATGATTTCATCGATGCGGAGGGCCGTATCCGGCTGCAGCCGGACAGCACCCTGATCGACCATGTAGAGCGGCACACCCGCAAGAATTCAGATGAGCTCGCGTACCGCTACATCGACTACTCGCGTGAGCGTGACGGTGAAGCTCAAGAGCTCACCTGGGATCAGTTTGGTGTGCGTCTGCGCGCGATCGCTGCCCGCCTCCAGCAGGTCACCGAACCCGGTGATCGTGTCGCGATCCTCGCCCCGCAGGGCCTGGACTACGTCATTTCCTTCTTCGCCGCTATTTTCGCTGGCACCATCTCGGTGCCGCTGTTCGATCCCGACGAGCCGGGCCACTCGGACCGTCTGCACGCTGTTCTCGGCGACTGCAAGCCTGCCGCGATCCTCACCGCCACCTCGTCGGCGGCCGGTGTGCGCCAGTTTTTCCGTTCCCTGCCTGCCGCTGAGCGTCCCCGCGTCATCGCTGTCGACGCCATCCCGGACAGCGTCGGCGAGACCTGGGTGCGCCCCGATGTGGGCCTCGATTCCATCGCCTACCTGCAGTACACGTCGGGTTCGACGCGTGTTCCTGCCGGTGTGGAGATCACGCACCGCGGCGTCGCCACCAACGCCGTGCAGATGATCGACAGCATGAACATGAATGAGAACTCGCGCGGCGTCACGTGGCTGCCGCTGTTCCATGACATGGGTCTGCTGACCGTGATCCTTCCCGCTGTCGGCGGCAAGTACATCACCATCATGAGCCCGCGCGCGTTCGTTGCCCGCCCCTACCGGTGGATCAAGGAACTCGCCGCTGTCTCCGACGGCGCCGGTACGTTCGCCGCGGCCCCGAACTTCGCGTTCGAGCATGCCGCGACACGTGGCCTGCCGAAGGACGGCGAAAGCCTGGACCTGTCCAACGTGATTGGTCTGATCAATGGCTCCGAGCCGGTCACCACGGCCTCGATGCGCAAGTTCAACGAGGCTTTCGCCCCGTACGGCCTGCCCAAGACCGCGATCAAGCCGTCGTACGGCATGGCAGAGGCGACGCTGTTCGTCTCGACCACCAAGCACACCGACGAGGCTCGCGTCGTCTACGTCGACCGCAACGAACTCAACGCTGGTCGCATCGTC
The DNA here is from genome assembly GCA_012515885.1 of Rhodococcus sp. (in: high G+C Gram-positive bacteria). GTDB lineage: Bacteria > Actinomycetota > Actinomycetes > Mycobacteriales > Mycobacteriaceae > Rhodococcus_F. The sequence continues at coordinate 1,981 of JAAYXN010000193.1, read as the reverse complement.
AAGGTCGATCAGGACGCACCCAATGCGATCCCGCAGGTGTCCTGTGGCTACGTCTCGCGCAGCCAGTGGGCCACGATCGTCGACCCCGAAACCGGCACCGAGCGTCCCGACAACGAGGTCGGCGAGATCTGGCTGCACGGCGACAACATCGGCATCGGCTACTGGGGCCGCACCGACGAAACCGAGCAGACCTTCCACAACAAGATCAAGACCCGCCTCGCGGAAGGCAGCCACGCTGAAGGTGTGCCCGAGGACGGCAACTGGATGGCCACCGGCGACTACGGCGTCTACGTCGACGGCGAACTCTTCATCACCGGTCGCGTCAAGGACCTCGTGATTGTGGACGGACGCAACCACTACCCGCAGGACCTTGAGCACTCGGCGCAGGAAGCTAGCAGCGCGCTGCGTCCCGGCTTCGTCGCCGCGTTCGCTGTCCCGGCCAACGAGCTGCCTGCCGTGGTGTTCGAGAACTCGCACTCGGGTCTGACGTTCGATGCTGACGACGGATCAGAGCAGCTGGTCATCGTCGCTGAGCGTGCCCCCGGCTCCGGCAAGGCGGACCCGCAGCCCATCGCTGACGCGGTTCGCGCTGCAATTTCCACACGTCACGGCGTCACCGCGCGCGACGTGCTGCTGGTTCCGGCCGGTTCCATTCCGCGTACCTCGAGCGGCAAGATCGCGCGTCGCGCGACCAAGGCTGAATACATCCAGGGCACGCTGCGTGGCGGTCACCAGCAGCAGGCGTTCCCTGACCAGGTTGCTGACTAACTTCAGCGCCGTGTAGGCAACCGCTTTTTGTGGGCAATAGTTAACGATCCCTTTCCTGACGGGTAGCTAGGTGAATTGATGGCTGAGAACAACGAGGCAACAAACTCCGATGCCACCGGTCCGGAGACCGGCATCGTGGCTGACAGCGCGGCCGGTGATACCGGTGTGATTGGTCGCGCGAACGGCGACATGACGGTTGCGCAGCTGCGTGACTGGATGCGGAATTGGATCGCGGAGGCGACGGGGCAACCCGTCGCCACCATCACCGATGACCGGCCGATGGAAGAGTTCGGTCTGTCTTCGCGTGACGCTGTTGCTCTCAGCGGCGAGATCGAGGAGCTGGTAGGCGTCACGTTGACCGCGACGATCGCCTACCAGCACCCCACCATTGCATCGCTGGCCACCCGCATCATTGAGGGTGAGCCGGAGGCCCCGGCCTCCGCTGCCGACGACGCGTTTTATGCCGGCGCCGCTGATTTCTCCAGCTCGCATGACATCGCGATCGTGGGTATGGCGACCCGCTTCCCCGGTGCGGGCAGTACGCCGGAGCAGATGTGGGACCTGCTCATTTCTGGTGGCGACGGTGTCTCTGATCTGCCGGAAGACCGTTGGGAAGAGTTCACCTCGGACCCGATGATCAAGGCTGCTGTTGAGAAAGCCAACACCAAGGGCGGCTACCTCAACGACGTCAAGACGTTTGACGCCGAGTTCTTCGCGATGTCGCCGCTTGAGGTCGCCAACGTCGATCCGCAGCAGCGTTTGGCGCTCGAACTCACGTGGGAAGCGCTTGAGCACGCGCACATCCCGGCTAACGAACTCAAGGGCGAGCAGGTCGGTGTCTTCCTCGGTTCTTCCGCCAACGACTACCAGCTGCTTGCGGTCAGTGACCCAGTCAACGCGCACCCGTACGCGCTGACCGGCACGTCGACGGCCATCGTCGCCAACCGGGTGTCGTACTTCTTCGACTTCCACGGACCGTCGATCTCGGTCGACACCGCGTGCTCGTCGTCGCTAGTTGCTGTGCACCAGGCGGTGCGTTCGCTGCGCTCCGGCGAATCCAGTGTGGCTCTCGCTGGCGGCACCAACATGCTGCTCGCACCTCCCGCGACCCTCGGTTTCAACGAGGGCGGAATCCTCACCGCCGACGGCAAAATCAAGGCATTCTCGTCTGACGCCAGTGGCATCGTGCGCGCTGAAGGCGGCGGCGTCGTCG
>JAAYXN010000192.1 GCA_012515885.1 Rhodococcus sp. (in: high G+C Gram-positive bacteria) | reverse complement strand
GCCGACGGCACCGCTACTGGCTCCTTTACCGTTCCGGTTTTTGCCGCCAATGTGCTGCGCAAGGTGCTGGAACAGATGACTGCGCCACGCCGACAGACCCCAGAGGCTGCAGGCAAATCCGCAATGACCTGGGCGCATCGAAAAGGGCTTGCTTTCGCTGACCTGCTCGAACGGCTACCAACGGATCGGCTTAACGGCAAGGTTGCTGCGACGGTCGTCGTGACTGTGGAGCATGAAAAACTGCGGTCCGAGGTCGGGGCAGCAAGTCTCGACACTGGGCACGATCTCTCTGCCGCACAGGTTCGGCGAATCGCTTGCGGCGCCGGGATACTCCCACTGGTCTTGGGCGGTGCGTCTCAGATCCTGGACCTTGGGCGGATGGCGCGGTTCTTCACCGAAGCACAGCGCACCGCGTTGGCGACGAGATACGACGAGTGTGCAGCAGAAGGATGTGATCGGCCGTACGCGTGGACGGAGTTGCACCACGAGGATCCATGGCATCCCGATGGGCGCACGGATCTCGACCGCGCAGTACCGCTGTGCGGATACCACCATCGACTTATGCACAACCCGGCATATCGAGCGACTGTTTCGACAATCGAAGGGAAGAAGTCTGTCCGTTACACGAGACGCACATAGGTTGCGCGCGTGAATTGCGTTCATGAGTCGCCTGCGTGAGTCGTGTGCGTTAGGTGCCTGCGTGCGTTGCGTGCGCAAATCGCACGGTGAAGTGCCCCTAGCGGAGTTCTGGGTTTGGCGCTGCGTTTGGCGCGGTGTTCGACGTGGTCAGTAGTCGCTAGACCCAGTTGGGCTTCCTGCGCTCGTCTTTGTTGGCTCGTAGCTCTCGGGTGCCCGCGTTTGGTGCGGTGAGTGTTCGCTGTACCCAGGTAGGCTTCCCGCACGCCGAGCTTGAAGGTCGCATGTCGAGATTGACCACACTGACCTTGATCACGCAGACCTTGATCACGTTGACCTCGACCGTGCTGACCTTGAAGATCGGCTACTTCTTGTTCGCTCTCTAGGTCGCGGGAACAACTCCCAGGAATCGAAATGTCGCACGTCGCTAGGCCGCCCGCCCCATCGGATAGGGCAATGCTTCCGCAGCATTTCATGATGATTCTGACGGCGACTTTCCTCTGGGGAACGGGGGCGGTTGCCGGCACCATGCTTGGCCAGTTGGAGACGTTGCCGCCTGCGACGGTAGCTGTCTTGCGTCTGACAATCGGGGGCATCGTCCTGCTTGTTGTCACCATCGCCACTGGTCAGTTTCGACTAGGCAAGCTCGGCTACGCAGCGGACCTGAGAATCGTGGGCAATGCGGTAACCATCGCGGTTTTCGAGTTTTGCTACTTCTCGGCTTTCTATGAGCTGACCGTATCTATCGCGATCTTCATCATTCTTGGCACGACGCCACTGCTCATTACGGCGTGGACTGCAATAACAGAACGTCGCCGACCACCAAATGCGGTGCTTATCGCGATTCCGGTTTCTCTGCTCGGGCTGGGCCTGCTCGTTTTGACCAGCGATATTGAGCGGATTTCCTGGTTGGGCGTTGTGTATGCGGTGGGAGCCGGGGTTGCTTATGCCGTGCAGTTGGTGATCAACCGGGTGCCCGTTGCCGGGCTTGAGCCTGTTCTGCTCAGTTCATCGTCGTTGCTGCTTGCGGCTTTGCTCTTGTTGCCGATCTCAGTTCTTACTGGACTTGCTTTGCCGGCAACGGGACTCGGTTGGGGGCTCCTTGGCTACTCGGCGGTTTTCGCGTCTGCCCTCGCGTTCCTGTGCTACCTCATAGGTCTGCGCACAGTGCCGGGCACGACGGTGTCGATCGTCACGCTGGCTGAACCGGTGGTTGCGGCGGTCGGCGGGGTTGCCCTGTTGGGCGAGCGGATGAGTCCCCGCGGAGTGATCGGGGCGGCGCTCATGCTTACCGCGGTCGTGCTGGTCAGGCCTAAGAAGACGGAGCACCGCGTCACTGAAGAAGCCGCGGATGAACGAAGCGCTGCGGTCGAGGGCGATGCGGCGGTCGAGGGCGACGCTGCGGACAAGGGCGACGCCGCAGACGAGAGAGTTTCTGCTGACGAGTCGAGCGGCGCCGAGGATGAGAACAATTCTGTGGGCGAAGACGATGTCGCAAGCGACGGTGGCGCAGTTGACGAGGGTGATTCGACGGTCGACGAGGGCGACGCAGCGGACGAGGGCGACGCCGCAGGCGACGGTGGCGCGGCAGGCGACGGTGGCGCGACAGGCGGCGGCGGCGCGGCAGGCGGCGGTGACACTGCAGGCGAGGATGACGTGGCGGACGAATTGAGCGACCTCCCGGATGAGGGTGAATCTGCGGAAGAGAGCGCTGCGGATGAAGAGAGCGCTGCGAGTGAAGGCGGCGCCGTGGATGCCGCAGATGAGTCGAGCGACCTCGCGGATGATGCTGCGAGTAAGAGTTGAGCGGCTCCGTGAGGTCGAGACTCTCAATCACCTCCCAATATCAGCGAAGCTGACGCGCGATGCTTAATTGAGAGGGCGTCTCGTTTAATTGAGAAGGTGTCTCGCTTATTGGAGAAGGCGTCTCGCCTAATGGAGAAGGCGTCTCGGAGGTGAGAAGATCGCGCAGTCGTGAACACAAGACGTTCCCGGTACTGCGAGGACCAGACTGCTCGCTTACGATAGATAGTTGTTGTGGACGCAGCACTGCGCACGCCAAGGTGAGGGACATCACGTGGGTTTTCTGGACAGGATTTTCAGGATCGGCGAAGGCAAGATCATTAAAGGCTTGCGCAATATCGCTGATCAAGTCAACGCCCTCGAAGACGGCTTCGTTGCATTGAGCGATGAGGAGCTTCGCGAAGAGACCGATCGGTTTAAGGAACGACTCGAAGCTGGGGAAACTCTCGACGACATTCTGCCCGAGGCGTTCGCGGCAGTGCGGGAAGCGGCCCGTCGGACTCTAGGTCAACGCCACTTCGATGTGCAGATCATGGGTGGCGTAGCACTGCACAATGGGATGATCGCGGAAATGAAAACCGGCGAGGGTAAGACTCTCGTCGCGACTTTGCCGTCCTATCTCAATGCGTTGACCGGCAAAGGCGTCCACGTCGTCACCGTCAACGACTACCTCGCGCAGTATCAGTCCGAGCTGATGGGGCGGGTGTATCGATTCCTTGGCCTGACGACAGGTTGCATCTTGTCTGGGCAATCATCAGCAGAACGGCGAGAACAGTACGCATGTGACATCACGTACGGAACGAACAACGAGTTCGGCTTCGACTACCTGCGCGACAACATGGCCTGGAGCCTGTCGGATCTAGTCCAGCGAGGCCACCACTACGCAATCGTCGACGAGGTTGATTCGATCCTCATCGACGAAGCTCGGACGCCCCTCATCATCTCGGGTCCGGCCAGCGGTGACTCGAACAAGTGGTACACCGAGTTCGCGCAGATCGCACGGCGTCTCAAGCGGGACGTCGACTACGAGATTGACGAGAAGAAGCGAACTGCCGGAATCCTAGAACCAGGCATCGAAGCCGTCGAAGACTACTTAGGTATCGAGAACCTCTACGAATCTCTCAACACCCCGCTGATCGGATTCCTGCAGAACGCCGTACGGGCCAAGGAACTGTTCAAACGTGACAAGGACTACGTCGTCCTCAATGGCGAGGTCCTTATTGTTGACGAGCACACCGGTCGTATGTTGCCCGGTCGTCGATACAACGAAGGCATGCACCAGGCGATTGAGGCCAAAGAAGGCGTCGATATCAAGGCCGAGAACCAGACGCTTGCCACGATCACGTTGCAGAACTACTTCCGGATGTACGAGAAGCTCGCTGGCATGACGGGTACTGCCCAGACTGAAGCAGCGGAGATGAAGTCAACCTACGGCCTGGGCGTAGTTCCTATCGACACGAACTTGCCGATGATTCGTCAGGACCAGCCGGACCTCGTTTACAAGTCGGAAGCCGGCAAGTTCTCAGCAGTTGTGGCCGACATCGCCGAACGGCATCACGCCGGGCAGCCAGTTCTCGTTGGCACGGTGAGCGTCGAGAAGTCGGAACTCCTCTCTAAGGCGTTGCGCAAGGTCGGCATCCCACACGAGGTTCTCAACGCGAAACAGCACGCCAGGGAAGCTGCCGTAGTCGCGATGGCCGGCCGCAAGGGCGCAGTCACGGTTGCGACGAACATGGCTGGCCGCGGTACGGACATCATGCTCGGCGGCAATGCGGAGTTCCTTGCTGTCGAAAGAATGCGTGAACAAGGTCTGGACCCAGCGGAGAATCCGGAGGAATACGAGGCTGCTTGGCCGACCGTGCTTGCTGAGGTAACCAAATCGGTCGCCGAAGAGCACGCGGAGGTTGTTGAACTGGGTGGCCTATACGTGCTTGGCACGGAACGGCACGAATCTCGTCGGATTGATAACCAGCTTCGTGGCCGGTCCGGTCGACAGGGTGACCCCGGGGAATCCCGGTTCTACTTGTCGATGGAAGACGACCTCATGCGGATGTTCAATTCGCAGCTTGCTGAGTCGATGATGAACCGCGCTGGCTATCCGGAAGACACTCCGCTGGAGTCGAAGATGGTCACCCGCGGCATCCAGTCCGCGCAGACCCAGGTTGAGTCCCGCAACTTTGAGATTCGCAAGAACCTGCTCAAGTACGACGACGTGATGTCGCGTCAGCGTTCGGTTATCTACGACCAGCGCCGACGGGTGCTTTCCGGTGAGGACATGCGTGAACAGATTCAGCATTTCATCACCGATGTGTTGACTGACTACGTTTACGCAGCGAGCGCAGTTGGGCCACCGGAGGAGTGGGATCTGGACGCCCTGTGGACGGCCTTGCGGACCGTGTTCCAGCCGTCAATTGAGCCAGAAGATGTCATTGAAGAGGCTGGCGGCCCACAACGGGTGACGCGTGAGATGCTCCTAGAGGAGATCCTGTCCGACGCTCGGCTCCGGTACCAGGACCGCGAGGATTCGCTGGGCGCGGACAATATGCGCGAGCTGGAACGCCGCGTCGTGCTGGCTGTGTTGGACCGGAAATGGCGTGAGCACCTCTACGAAATGGATTACCTCAAAGAAGGTATTGGCATGCGGGC